>JBEKKG010000210.1:0-9679 GCA_050010835.1 Planctomycetota bacterium | reverse complement strand
ATACATCACCTCGCCCTCGGGCTTGACCACTTCTCCGCCGCATTCGGGGCAGGCGGGGCGGTTTTTATCCTTATCGTAAATCTTTTCCAGCAGGTTGAACTCCCGGGCGTTTTCAGAGTGCTTACCCTCCACCGGCCCGACGACCTCCGGGATGACCTCGCCGGCGCGCTGGATAATCACCGTGTCCCCGATGCGGATGTCTTTACGCCGGATATCGTCCTCGTTGTGCAGGGCGGCGTTCCTAATAGTAACGCCCCCCACGAATACCGGCTCCAGGATAGCATAGGGGTTGAGCGTGCCGGTGCGCCCCACGCTGATGCCGATATCGATAAGCTTAGTGGTGGCCTGGATGGCGGGGGGCTTGTAAGCGATGGCCTACGAAAACCCAGCAGGGCCTTACACAGCCGGCCTCAATTCGGCCAGCGAGCAGACAATTCTGCGCCAGCCGGTGCCGCAGGAGGACGGAGTCGTTTTGCGCCGGATGGTCCTGCAAACTCAGGACCGGGCGCGAATGAAAGCCATCGAACAGGCGCAGATCGAGAAGTATGTGAGTTGGAATCCGTACTGATCGGGGCGCGGGGCGCGGGATTCGGGGTTCGGGAAACGGCCCGCGCCCCGAACCCCGGACCTCGAACCCCGTGTGAGGTGTGAACTGTGGGTTTACAATTTACCATCGGCGGGACCACATTCAGCGCGCTCGCGTCGGCAGCCGGCAACTACGCTCTGGCCTGCGACGTGGATTCGCCTCAGCAGGAGATCAAACGTTTCCACGTCCCCGGCGGCGACGGCAACTACATCGTGCGCGGGGGCCGCGCAGGCGTGCGCATCTCCGTCAAGATGCGCTACGTCGGGCCGCTGGCGACGGTCTACTCGACATTTGCCGCGAACAAATCGGCCTGGGCGAACTCGCCAGTGACTGTGGCCACGGCCGAGGCGAGTTACACACGCTGCTCGCTGGAGCCGGGCGGGATGAAGATTGTGGCGGAGCCGCAGGCGAAGGGAGACGGGACCAACGTCTTCATGGACGCGGCGGCGACGTTTGTGTCGGATGCTTAACAACAACAGCCACCACAGAGGCACGGAGACACAGAGAACGGAAAGAAGGAAAAGAAAATAAGCTATTTTCTGTGTCTCTGTGTCTCTGTGGTGAAAAGGAGGAAACATGACGGACGGGAATTACCAGCTCACGTTCAAGGTGCTGGGCAAGCTCGCCAAGCTCTACGATCTGGCGGCCGGGGCCGTCAGCGATCTCACCACTTGCCTGCAGAATGCGGTGCAGCAGATCGCGGATCAGGATGACATCGTGCTGGACGTGGCCTTGTCCAGCCTGGCGCCGTCCGTCGTGACGACGCTCAATAATGGGCCGACGAGCACGCAGCAACAAGTGATCTACACGGCCAATGCGTTCCTCATCACCAGTTCGATGCGCTCGCGCTTCATCGTCAGCGGCAACACGAACCCGGCGGCGACTGTGTCCGCCGTGTTGAACGCTCTGGCGACGGAGATGGCTTCGGGCGGCGGCGGGGACAACAAGAAACTGACGACGCTGGCCAGCACGGGGATCGTGAACTTCCTGAACGCCGTGGGCACGGCCGCGGGAATGAGCGTCCTGCCGACCTGGAATACGGCGGCGCCGGGCGACTACCCGGACGGCACGTACTGCGTGACGGCAGTAGTGTAAAAGACGGGGCGCGGGGAGCGGGGTTCGGGGAGCGGGAAACGGCCCGCGCCCCGAGCCCCGATCCCCGAACCCCGAGCCCCGAACCCCGAACCCCGAACCCCGGAGTTAAACGATGTTGCTTCCAGCACCCAGCGCCACGACAGGCATCGCCCTGCTCAACGCAGGCCAGCCCTCGCGCACGAAAGACGACGCCAGCGATAACAAGGTCGGCGGCGTCTATGCGCACGTGGCAGGCGAATTCTCCGCAACCGAGGCCGCGGAATGGCAGAGCATCATGCTGGGTCTTGCGTCTCAAATGATGGCCCTGCGCACAGGGACGCTCTCCAGCGGAGTGTTCACCACTACCTTGAATACAGCGGGAGTGGCCAGTTATGTCGCGCCCGCGGCAACCATAGGCATGAATCCGTTGTCATGTTCCGTTACCGGGGGCGTGGCCACGATCACAAATAACGATGGCAGTGACAACACAAGTACTGTGGCCGTAATCGGCTCTTAGGGAATTCAACGTGAGATTCGGTTCTCCACTCAGCGCAGGATTCGGCAGCCCGGAAAACGACGTGGCCTTTGTCAACATCAAGCCGGGCGCCAGCGGCTCGCAGAGCTATCAGCTCACGTTCCAGCCTGCCGCGGGCAAGGGCGATGCCTGGTTCGGCGTCTACTGCAACGATCACCTGGTGAAGAACGTGTATGCGGCCGGCGGGACGCCGGCGCTCCCATACGGGCCGCTGCAAATGACAGCGCCAGCAGGCGCAACGGATCTGGCCCTGGCCATCATCCGCTTGGGGCAACTCAGCGATCCGGGATACCACATCGAACGGGTCGCGCAAACATTTGAGGCAAACACGTGCCAACGTGTGACATTGAACTGGACGTGGACGCCGGAGATCCTGGGCGCGGTGGGAGACGACGGGTATACGAGCGCCTGGTCGCTCTCTGGCGTGAGTTATTCCGCGACGAATGCCGGCGGGACGCCGGCGCTCCCAGCGGACTGGTCAGAGTTCACATTCGACATTTCCGACTGGGGCGGCACGTGTACTGTGAGTTTGTACCGCCAGAACACGCTCGTAGCTCAAGGCAGCGTGCCCGCCGCGGCGCTGCCGGCAACGGTGAGTCTGGCGGCAGTGGGAGGCAGCGGCATCAGCGGCAGCGTGGCGGTCGGCGCGGGAGTGATAGTGGAACTCGGCGCGCAACTCCTGATGCGCTGGCCGGCGGCGATGCTGATACTGAGATCGGCCGGCGGGACGCCGGCGCTCCCAGGGATTGACAGCGTGCCGTTCAACAATGCGGACGCGGCGGAATGGACGGAGCCCACAGATCTGGCGGCCGGGACGTACTACTACCGCCTGCAGCCGCTATCCGACACTGGAGAGCCGGGGTCCCCCACCTCGACTCTCACAGCCGTAGTGCAAGGCCCGCCCTTACCTCCCGCGGGCCTGCACTACGTTAGCGGCGGGGCTGGGGTTTGGTTGACGGATGATTTTTCATCAGCCACCTGGACGCTTGCTTCCTGCACTTCGGCCAACAGCGCAGCCGATCCGCTCGGAGGCAGCGCGGCCTTTGCGATTACCGCCACGGGCGACGGTTGGATGGCGGAGATGCTTCAATCGCGGGTATTTGCAGCGCCCGCAGGAGTCTGGACGCTGAAGGTCTTCCTCAAGGCTATTTCCTATGATCCGGGCGATCCTGAGAAGGGCTGGTGTGATGTTGTGCGGACGCAAGGCACGAACGCCGCGGAGGCCGAATTCAACCTGATTACCGGCGCGGTACAGTATGCAAGCGATTGTACCGCCGCAATAGTTGACGCCGGGAACGGTTGGTGGCTCTGCACAATGGCTAGCACCGCGCCTGCCGCCGCGGCAGTGGAGTACGATATTTATCCCGCCCACATGAGCGGAGAGATACTCGGCATTTTCAATCTCTCCGATACTGCTACGGACCAACTCGGCACAACCATCGCTTGGACTGCCTCTGCCACGCCCGGCGCGGGCTACAACCTCTACACGGCCCCGGACGGCAGCCCGTTTGCGTTGAACGATCCCGATCAGACGTTGGCGGCAGGGGTAACGACGGCGACACTGAGCGCCTTCGCCAGTTACCCCGGCAAGCGCAATGTGCTGCTGCGGGCGCTGAGTGCGGGGACGTTCACGCCCAGCCCCGGCCTCATTGCCCACTGGAAGATGAATGACAATGCGGGCACTCCAGCCGTTGCGGACAACATCGGCGGGTACAACGGGACCGCGCAACAGAACACGAGCGACCTGCATCAAACCGGCAAGATTGACGGTGCGCTGAGCTTCAATGGGCACTCCAGTAATAGCGTAACGATTCCGCCGCCACCCCAGTCAGTGTTTGAAAACGACTACTCCTTTGCCGCATGGGTGTACATAGGCTCAACCGATCCTAATCAATCTATCCTTGGAGCGGTTGCGGCTGCATGGGTCGCAGGGTCTCTCGATTTTTGCAAGGCAGGGCCGGCATTCCAGTTCACCGTTAACAGCGCCGATAACTCAATTCAGTGCTCCGTGGTTTCTAACAATACTTACGGCATTGGCTGGCATCACGTGGTTGCGGGCCGGGACAAGACCAACGGCAAGATTTTCATTTACGTGGACGATACGGACTACGCCGAAGCCCCGGATACAACGGGCACCACGCCCACGGTTCTTAACATTAAAATGAGCGAGCTTTGCGGTTACGATTTTCAAGGCTTGCTTGACGATGTGCGGCTCTATACCAAGAAGCTGCTGCAGGCTGATGTTGACGCGCTCTGGAATGGCGGCAACGGGACGGAGACAGACGGGACGCTTAACGCTGGTATCGAGGAGAAGAACCTCAACGTTCTGAGCCTGGAATACGACGCTTCGGGGAACTATGTCCCGCCACGCCCGAACACGGCGGGCATTGACCCCGGCAGCATCGCGATCACAGCCGGCCGCAGCCTGGCATTGACGGGACTGTACTCGACGGTTTCCGAAGCCGGCGTGGCAACGGCGCTGCAGCTCTTCTCCCGCACACCGGCGGGCGCCTACGATTTCAGTTCGCCGGATGCCACGGCTGCGCTTGTGGCGGGCTGGCGCGACGGGATGAAACAGGCCGCGCTCGCCAAGACCTACGGCAGCGATGGGCTGCGGTACGTCTGCACGGTGGCGGTGACGGCCGGCGGCGTGCAGGGCGCGCCGTCGCCGGAAATCCTGATTGATCCGAACGCGGATGCCATGCCGGCGCCGGCGAACGCGACGGCGGTTGTGGCGAGGGGATAACAGATGAATAATTCAACGATGAATAGTTGGTGGATGTTCAAGGAGATGCTAGATCGACAGTTTTCAGCCGCAGAGCATTTCAGCATGTGGTGGCTGCTGATCGTCGTCATAATCAGCGCCATAATAGGAATTGCAATTTACAGGCGCCGGCGCCGGTGAACGCCACGGCGGTTGTGGCGAGGGGATAGCGCAATGAAAAAGCGACGAATCAAGGCTGCAGATGACAGAACATACAGGCATATATCTGGCAAGTTCTCACTTCGTGAAGCTACGGAGTGGGAGGAATTATTCGCTCGACTTGGACGCAAAGTTCTTTCTTCATCGAATCCCTCCTCTACAGGGATACGCCACAAGGGAGCAAGCCTGCAATGAAATCCATAACTGCGTGTGTTTTGGGTGTCTGTGTGATCTGCGCGCTGCCGTTCATAGTCGCCAGCCTGTTCTTCGTGGCAGCAATTTGCGAGCTGCTCAGGCTGGCGCGAAGGGTGTCAGAATGAAACCGAAAACTCTGCCACGGCCCGTCTACATCCGCTGGACTGACAGCGCGGCCATGCACGGCTGGGCGGCGTTTTCCGCTCTGGAAAAAGTGCAATCTTCAGAGTGTGAGACAGTAGCCTGGCTCATCGCCGAGCGGCGCGAGAGTGTTGTGGTTTCGGCGACGGTTTCGTTCAACCACAGCGAATCCAACTCGCCTATGGCGATCCCGCGCGCAGCCATACAAGAGATTGTGGATGTGGCACTGAAACAGCGAACCACAGAGACACAGAGGCACAGAAAACGGCAGGGTTCCTGATCGTTCTCTGTGTCTCTGTGCCTCTGTGGTGAAAAGGCAAGTGAGCCATGCCATTGCCCGACAAAAACGAAACGCCCGATGGCGGGATGCTGGTGACGTTCAAAGTCGGGCGTGAGACGCGCCGGCGGCTGAATGGCGTCTGCGCTCGAACCGGACGGCCGATTGAAGAGGTTATGGAGCTGGTCGTGGAGGGGGCGTTGTGGCACCTGTGCCGGGAGGAGCGTGAGCTATGCCAGCCGCAGGAGTAGTCGCCAACCCCAGCGCCGCCGAGATGAAGGCGGTTATCCCGGACGTCTTCGTCAACGGGCAGATGACGGTCAACGTCTGGTGCCAGTACGTCGAGGACCGCACGGGGATCACGCCGGGCCGGGCCATGCTCCAGGCGGGCGGGAACAGCGTGGACATCAACGGGCCTGTCACGCTCTCACGCTTCCCCAATATGGACATCAAGCCTTACAGCCGCATCAAGGTCGTGCTGGACGGCTATACGGATTTCCTGGGCATCCTCAAGCGCCGGCATGACATGGGCCAGGCCGATCAGGTCATCTGGGAAGCCTGGGATGACCGCTGGAAACTGAGCAAGATCCCGATCCTCGGCTGCCTGGTGTACGATCCGGTGGACGCCACGGTCAAGTTCCTCACCCGCTACGTCCACCGCGTCAATCCGAACGGTGATCACAATTGCATCATTGCGATGGTAGGCGGGCAGTTGATGCCCGTGTTTTCCTGGGCGGCGGAAGCGGCGGATCAGGCGGCCGTGGTGCAGGTGCAGAGCGCTCAGATCCAAGCGGACGGCAACCTGCGCGCCTGGACGCCGCGGCTGCACCTCATGTATCTCTGCGGCCTGGTCAACCTGGCGAAAGGAGCGGTGGATGGAACTAACATCCAGGCATGGCGGTCAATCTCCCAAAGCGCCTACCTCAAATGGGACCCAAGTAGTCTCAATTTCGCCTCCGGTGGAGATATGGACCACGTTATGCCCGATAGCACATTCCGGGGGCAGAAAATCCTCGGTGCGATATGCGAAACTCTCAAGCACAGCAACACTTATGGTTTGCGAATGCAGTATGAGGGCGACGTGTCCTCTGTTTCCTTCTACGTGAAGGATTCGACGGCGCCGCAGAAGCGCCAGCTCCCCTTGCAGCGCGGAGGCCCGGCCAACGATGCCAACACGATCTACGATTTCGACATGGACGAGGATTCGGGGGAGACTGCTGAGGCTGTTGTTGCCCTGGGCAGCGTACCTCATGTTGAGACGAGCGTCCTGCTCTCGAATCCCGACCCGGACGCCATCGGAGGGACCGATACGCTGAGGCCCGGCTGGACGGGCGCCGAGGATGCCGCGGCGCGCAGGTGCATCAACGGCGGGGACGCGAACGTCACGCCGCCGCCTGAGTTCGCAACCTACCCGAGCATCATCAATGATTACAACGGCTCCTGGCTTGTGGCGGATGGCAATGGCGGCCGGCCGAAGATTTCGGCTCGAACTGCGGATGCTGTCAGCTTGTGCCGCCAGCATTTTCCGCGCTGGATGCGCGCGTTCCGGCTCAACTCGCAGGCGTTGTACGCCGCCTCTCAGGCGCTGCAGGGATCCGACCATCGCTTTCAGGACACCACGCAGTTTCCGTACCTGAACATGCCGCGGCCGATCCTGGAAACGCAGCTCACGTATCTGCTGGACACGGTCTTCAAGAGCAAACAGCGCTGGCCGATCCGCATTGAGATTTCCAATCTGGCAGCCGGCTCGTCAGATTTCACACTGAAAGCCAAGTGGCACGACGTCACGGCTCAGGCCGGCGTCGAGGTGAAGAGCGACAACCTGATCTACCTGAGCGGCTTGACGGATGACAACTCGGCTGCCGATCTGATCTACACGGGCCAGATGATCTGCCCGTTTGCCCTGCCGCCCGCCACGCCTGACAAGCCCGGTTGCCAGTTACGCGGTATCCGCATCAACCTGGCGATCCCCACGGATGGGCGCGTGATGGGCTATGCTGAGGCGCCTGGCGACGTGTCCGCGGATCTGGCCAAGGAGCTGCAGGGGCCGATTGAAGACGTGATAGATTCGCCCAGCGCCTGGCGGTTTGAGGACCGCGTGAAGTCGCGGCCGGTTGCCTCGCCCGAAGCCATCCGGCAGGACGGCAGTGTCGAATACTACACTGATCCTGGCCTCACGGGCGCATTGCTGGATGAATCGGGCGAGGCGCTCAAGCACGCTCAACAGAAGCTGGCAATCACCAAGCGCCGGCGGCAGCTCACAAGCTGGAAGTTGATCGGCATCCGCCCGGATTGGCACGCCGGGGACTACGTTGACCGCGTGACCTGCAAGGGCGCGGCCGGCGACCATGATTACACGCTGGAGGCCGCGCTGGACGTGGTGACCCGCGACTACGCGAACCAGGTCACCGTGTGCGGCAATACGGCGGAGCACAGCGCGGCAAGCAGTTCCGGGAGCAGCGGCCTCTCCACGGCACGTGGCGGTGTCGCCACGCAGCGCGGGCCGTCCAATACTCCAACGAGCCCGCCAGCTACTCCCAGTTACAAATCCTACGTGCCCGAAAACTACCATCCCGAAAGTCCGCCGCCGGCAGCGGCGCCCTCCACGGCGCCGCAGCGGACGTCCACGGCCGTGACGGCCGCGCCGGCGGTGGGCCCTACATCGGGGAGCGACGCCAGCGGGCATGAAATTGGGAGCGCCGGCGTCCCGCCGGCCGGGCAGCATGAAATTGGGAGCGCCGGCGTCCCGCCGGCCGGGCAGCATGAAATTGGGAGCGCCGGCGTCCCGCCGGCACAGATCGAAAGGGCAAGGCCCGCCGCCGAAAATCCAACTATCGGGGCGCTGCAGGGAATCACGGCCAAAACAGAAGGGGCCGGCGGGACGCGGGTCCCCGGCACGGGGCAAGCGGCGCTCCCACAAGCCGGCGGGACGCCGGCGCTCCCAGGCAAGTACGAACCGCGCGCCGGCCCCGGCGAAGGCGCTTATCCGCTGCGGGAGGGCAAGGATTTCAGCAAGGGGCCTGGCACGACGCCGCTTACCGGCCCGCGGGGGATTGAGATGACCGGCGCCGGCGTGGATGCCAGCAAGTACGCGCCACAGGAACGGCCGCTGGGCAAAGGCATAACGGACCTGAACCCGAAACCGCCCGAAACGCTCGATCAGCGTTACGAGCGGATGACCCAGGAGGAAATGGGCAATCCGCTGGCGCCCACGCCCGAGCAAGAGGCCGAGGCGCATTTCCAGCGGATGCACCAGCAGAGTTCAACGCCTGCGCGTCCGCAGCGCGAGCTGCGCGGGCCGGCGGAGGAATAACTGCGAACCACAGAGACACAGAGACACAGAGAACGGATTGCAGGAAAAACAGAATGAGAAGGGCATCCAATGGAGGGACGCTACACCTCCTGTGTTTATCCGAAGGCCGTTCTCTGTGTCTCTGTGTCTCTGTGGTGAAAAAGAGACACGCATGACCGCCGCCCCCTTCAACCATCCCTGGCAGCCCGTGCAGCGGCTGGCCGATAACGCCACGCAGATCACCGTGGACACGTTGACACATCCTGATGACCAGTATTTCGAGTGGTGGGTTGATCCGCTTGATCACACCAAGGCCATGCCGGCCGGATACTACCGCTGGCTCGAAACGCTGCTTGTGGATGTGGCCTGGAGGCCCGCGGCCGCGGATGGGACCGCCAATTACAACGAATGGCTGCACCTCTATTGCGAGCTGCTTGACCAGTACGGCAGCGTCCTCAGCCAGCTGAGCCTCAAGGCGCATTTGCAGATCACCGTCGGGCCGCCGCTCGTGGTGGACTTCCAGGAACCCGATGCGCCGATAATTGATCCCGATATGCCGGTTTCGCAGTTCAACGGCATCCGCGTAACTGCGGAGGACGATGCGGGGAACTGGCACTGGCCGCCGGAAAAAAATATTTTCCGAACGAATACTGCAC
>JBEKKG010000209.1:0-9721 GCA_050010835.1 Planctomycetota bacterium | reverse complement strand
GATTGATCTTCTGCTTTGAAGGCATGGAGCAAATCTTTTACTGAAGGTGTTAAAGAATGGTCAACCTCTTCACTTCCTTCGGCTATTTCCCGCACGATGCCGGGAACGCGCGCGCGCTGTCTGAGATCGTGCGCGTGCTGAAGCCGGGCGCGCCGTTCGTGATGGACTACTTCAATCTGGCCGCGACTCTCGCCGCGCTGGCGCCATCCTCGGAGAGGACGGTTGCCGGAATGCGGTTGTACGAGCGCCGCCGCTTCGACCCGCAACGCCAGCGGCTCAACAAAACCATCCGCGTTGTGGGCCAAGGCCCAGCCAGGGTGTTGCGTGAGTCTGTACGGGCGTATACACCAGGGGAGTTGGAAGGGCTGTTGCGCCGGGCGGGCCTGAAGGTGGAAGCCCGCTACGGCGACCTGTTTGGCGCGCGCTTCGATGCGGCTGCCAGCCCGCGTTGTGTGTTTCTGGCGAGAAAAGAAATGACCGCACAGGACGCGGGAGTTGGAAGCGCAGATGGACGCAGATGAACGCAGATAAGGATTATAGTTTCTTCGTATCTGCGTTCATCTGCGTCCATCTGCGGTTTCAATGACTCTGCGTCCTCCGCGGTTAATGAGTTGTGGGAAATGAAGGCTATGGGCATTGTGAACATTGATAAAGTCTCGTATGCCACCGCCGGCTTCGGCGACCTGCTTACGCACGACTTGGCCTGCGGCGTGGCCGCGGCGCAAGAGTTTTTCCCGGCGCAACGCTGGGAGGACGTGGCCTCCCAGGTTGACGCCCGCCCCGCTGTGCGCGGCGAACTGTGGGGCGTGTTGGAGCAGAGCTCCGCGGCTTCCGGTGCGCCGGAGGCGGCTTTGGGCAATCTTCGCAAGCTGCGCCAGCCGCACACCTACGTGGTGGCGACGGGCCAGCAGGCGGGCTTTCTGGGCGGCCCGTTGTACACGCTGCACAAGGCGCTGAGCGCGGTCAAGCTGGCGCGCAAGCTGGAGGCGGAGGCGCAGGGCCGCGCCAGTTTTGTGCCCTTGTTCTGGGTGGCCGGCGACGACCACGATCTGGCTGAGATTGACCATGCCGATTTTCTGCTGGAGGACGGGACGGTTGTGCGAGAGGGGGCCGCCCTGGCTGCGGACAGCCAAGGGCGCTCGGCCTGCGACGTCATGGCGCTCCAGGATCCCCTGTATCGCGAGCGCCTGCTGCTCTCCCTGGCGAGGCACCTGAAAGACGATGCCGCTGCGGCCCGCTATCTCGCAGCTTATGTCGGCGTTGACATGGCCGAGGCGTTCGCGCGGTTGCTGTACCAGTGGCTGGGCGGCTTGGGTCTGGTCGTGGTGCAGTCCTCGGCGCTGCGCGCCTTCGCCGCGCCCATTTTGCTGCGGGAACTGGAGGAGCACGACGTTACCTCGCGCCTGATCCACGAGGCGGCGTTGGAAATGCAGCGGCGCGGTTACATGCCTGGTTTTTCGGCGCACTCGCGCTTCATGCCGCACTTCTTCGTGGCGCGTGAGCCGCGGCGCCTGCGCGTGCGCCTGGAGCCTTTGGAGGGCGGGGGCTTCCAGGAGCGCGGCGCGGCGCTCCCGGAGGAGCCGCGGAAGTTTTCCCGGGATGAACTGGCCGCTCTGCTCAGTGCGCAGCCGCAGCTCTTCTCGGCCGACGCGGCGTTGCGGCCTGTGGTGCAACAGTATCTCTTTCCTGTCGTCGCCGCGGTGCTCGGCCCGGGCGAGATTTCTTATTGGGCACAGTTGCGGAAGTTGCACGCCCGCTTCGGCGTGGCCTGGCCGCTGGTTGTGCCGCGGGCCACGCTGACACTTCTGGACGTCCACGCCGTCAAAGCCCTGCGCAAGCTCGGGCTGGCGCCGGCTGACCCCGAGTTGTTCCAGAAGTACGAGGCGCTCCAGAGGAAAGTCCAGTTTCCCGGCACTGTGCGCGGCAAGCTGGATGCGTGCCTGGCGCGCATTCGGACAGAGCTGGACGTGTTGGCGGGGGAGGTCCAGACCGCGGACACAAGCATGAAGAGCATGTTTGACAAAGCGCGCAGCAGGATCGAGCACGAGTTGGGGCGCATCGCCGAAAAAGCCAAGGGCGCGCTTGGACAACGTGAGGACGCCGGCGCCCTGCGGCTGCGCTACTTGGCCGCCCTGGTGCGCCCGAGGAACAGGCCGCAGGAGCGCGTGCTGAACACGGGCCAGTTCGCGGCACGCTATCCGGCCCTGGCGCAGGACCTGCTGGAGGTCATTGAACCTGGCAGCGGAGAACATACTATTGTGACCTTGGAGTGACCGGCATGGCAAACGTGGACATACTCGTCGTGGCGCCGCATCCGGACGATGCCGAACTGTGCTGCGGCGGCCTGCTGCTCAAAGCCGCGCGGGCAGGGCTGCGGCTGGGGGTGGTGGACGTGACGCGCGGGGAGATGGGGACGCGGGGCTCGGTGCGCGAGCGGCAGCGGGAAGCCGCGGCCGCGTCCCAGTTGCTGGGCCTGCAAGCGCGTGAAAATCTGCATTTCCCTGACGGCAGGTTGAAGGACGATGACGGCTTGCGCCGCGCCCTGGTGGGCGCTCTGCGCCGCCACCGCCCGCGGCTCCTGTTGGTTCCGCACTGGGAGGACCAGCACCCGGACCACGCGACGGTGGGCCAGGCGTGCATATACGCAGCCTGGCTGGCCGGAGTGCCGAAGTTCGATCCGGGCTCGGCGCGCGGCGTCGCCTCCAGCTCTCGGCCGCCGTACAGGCCGCGCCAGGTGCTGCACTACAACAACCGCTATGGCATTCAGGCGGATTTGGTCGTGGACATCAGCGAGGAGATGGAGGGTAAACTTGCGCTGGCGCGGTGCTACGCGACCCAGTTCGGGCCGGGAGGGAAAGGCGGCGGCGGCCTGCAGACGCGGTTGAGCAACCCGCATTTCTTCGATTGGCTGCGCGGCTTGCACTCCTACTATGGTAGCCGCGTGGGCGTGCGCTACGGCGAACCCTACTGCGTGAAAGGGCCGCTGCGCGTCACGGACGTGGGGCTGCTGGCGGGGGAAAGAGAATTGAAAATTGGTAACCGTTCAGTTTGAGTTTGCGTGGAGGGCCGGCGGCCGTTCGAAAGGGAAGAATGGGAAGTATGGGAAGTATGGGAATGATGGGAAAATGGGTCTTCATCGTCCCATTCTTCTCATTCTTCCCATTCCTCCCATTCACTTTCCCGTGGAGGGCGAATGAATGCGCATCGGCATGGCCTGCTATCCCACTTACGGCGGCTCGGGCGTGGTGGCCAGCGAGCTGGGAATTGAATTGGCCCAGCGCGGGCACGAAGTCCATTTCATCAGCTACGAGATCCCATTCCGGCTGGTGGGCTACAGGGAACGGGTCTTCTTCCACGAAATGCAGATCAGCTCGTATCCGCTTTTCAAGTACCCGCCGTTCACCGAGTCGGCGGCGTGCAAGATGATTGATATTGCCGAGACCCACCGGCTCGATCTCATGCACGTCCATTATGCCGTGCCGTGGGCGGTGTGCGCGCACTTGGCGAAGGAAGTGCTGAAGGAGAGCGGCAAGCGCTTGAAGGTGGTCACCACACTGCACGGCACGGACATCACGCTGGTGGGCAGCGAGCCGCAGTTCTTCAAGATGACCAAGTACGGCATCGAGCGCAGCGACGCGGTGAGCGCCGTTTCCGTGTATCTCAGGCAGGCCACGCAGGAAACTTTCGGCATCGAGCGCTCCATTGACGTGATCTACAATTTCGTGGACCCCCGGCGTTTTCAGCCGCGTTCCGCGGACAGTTCGCACCTGCGCCGGAGCCTGGCGCCCCACGGCGAGAAGCTGATGATCCACGTCTCCAACTTCCGCCCCGTGAAGAACATCCCGGACGTCATCAAGACCTTTGCCCTGGTCCGCAAGAAACTGAAATGCCGCCTGCTGATGGTGGGGGAAGGGCCCGAGTTGCCGGGCGCACGGAAACTGGCCGGGCAATTGGACATCGCTGAAGACGTTCTCTTTCTGGGGCGGCAGGCGGCTGTTGAAGGCGTGCTGGCCTGCGCGGACCTGTTCATCCTGCCCTCGGCCTTTGAGAGTTTCGGATTATCGGCGCTGGAGGCGATGAGCTGCGGGCTGCCTGTCATCGCCACTGAAATCGGCGGTTTGCAGGAAGTCGTGACGCCTTGTGAAGATGGCTGGCTCTGTCCGGTGGGGGACTGCGAGTGCATGGCCCGCCACGCGGTCTGGGTACTCTCCAAAGATGCGAAACGCCAGCAGATGGGCCGGGCCGCCCGCAAGAAGGCAGTCGAATGCTTCCCGCCGGAGCGGATCGTGCCGCAGTACCTGAAAATGTACGAGCGCGCGCTTGACGGGCATTAGGCTTTAGGCATGTCGCACATTTCGCTGAATTGTGCGTCCTCGAATTGTCGGTTGTTCAAATCGAAAATCGAAAATCAGTTCCCATCCAGGTCGGTTTTCATAGGCGGGTTCTTTTTCACTTCCTCGATCTTATTGAGCCGCTCGCGTTCCGCTTTGACCTCACGTTGCGTGGCCTCGCGCTTTGCGAGCGCAGGGTCTGGGGCGGACTGCGGGGGATCCACGTAGATCTGGCGGCCTTCCTTGTCCAGAACGGGCTTGCCGTTCTTGCCCAGAAGAGGGACGGGCTTGGGTTCCGCTTCAGCCATGTCCCGCGCGCGCAGCCGCAGTTTGCTGATTTCCTGCAAGGCCGCGGTGAAAGACCAGCGCACATGGGTCCACTTGCGGGGGACCTGGGAAAGTTCCTCGTTGAGCACCAGGGCCTGGCGTTTGGTGCTGCCGCACAAGTCGCGGAAGGCCTCGTCCGCCGGCCACAGATTGGCCAGATCGGTGATATTCTTGGCGAGGTTATCGCTGGTCCGGATCAGCCGTGTGACCTCCTTGCCGGAGTCATCCAGGTCGCTGCTGATCTGCTCGACACCGGCCTTCATCTCGGCCAGGAGTTTGTAGCATGTGCGCGCCCGCTCCACGAGGGGCTCCGCAGCCGCAAAGGGGGTGAGCAGGGGAACTTCCTTGGTTTTGGCGGCTGCCCCAGGCTGGTCGCTGGTGAGGTCCACCTCCTCGGCGAGGACCGCGGCCTTCCCGGCCGGTGCGGTCTTCCCAGAAGAGGTGCCGGATGGAGGCTGCCGCGGCGCCGGATCTTCAGGCTCGGCACCTGCAGCGCAGCCCGCCAACGCGGGAATGATAATGAGCAGAAAAGCCCGCATGAAGCGCCGTAGCGCAGGTTTCTCCCGACCTGTCGGGACTGTATCGCCGACTTCCAGTCGGCAGGGCCTGGACAGTTCGGGGCGGCGCGAGAAGCAAAAGAGTGTCTGCGGGCTGGAAGCCCGCGATACGGCAGACTGGACGCCTGCGCTACATTGCCCCGATGCGTATTTCATGGCGCCTGCTTATCTCGCGAAAGTGATGCTGGCCTTGTTGGCGGTCCACCAATCCTGCCAGGCTTTCTGGTCCAAGGCAGGCACTTCGCCCTTATAATTGGAACGGCTCTTGACAATCTCGGTGAGCACCTCGGCACAGGCTTCGGCCAGGGGGCGTTGCCTGGCGACGCGGCCCGTATCGGCCTTAGTATGCCCGCCCAGGTTGTAGGCCGCCACCGGCGCAGCCGCGCCATCGCCGCCCAGGGCCTCAATCAGCAGCGGCACGGCCGCCTTGCCGGCTTCAAGGAGTTGCGCCTGGGCTTCGCGCCAGCCGCTGGTGGCGAGGCGGCGGATGTTGAAGCGGATGTCGGCCTCGACCACTGGAGTCTTGAATTCGCCTGGTTCCTCAGAAGCCTTGGCCGGCGCAACTGCCGGAGGCTCTGCCGGTTGTTGGCCCTGCGCTGCTTGTTTCTGCTCCGCCTCTACTCCTTCTTTCAGAACCACTCTTGCCTTATGCTCTTTCTTCTCCTCGGACTTCTTCTCCGCCTCGCCCTTGGCTTGCTTCTCTTGCTCTTCAGCAGGCTGCACCTCTTTCACCACCGCGGCCGGCTTCTCTTTCTCCTCCTTGGCCTTCTTTTCTTTGTCTTCTTTGGCCTTCTTTTCTTCGGCTTCCTTGGCTTTCTTCGCTTCAGCCTCTTTGGCTTTCTTCTCTTCGGCCTCCTTGGCTTTCTTTTCTTTGTCCTCCTTGGCCTTCTTCTCTTCGGCCTCCTTGGCCTCTTTGGCCTTCTTCTCTTCAGTCTCCTTAGCCTTTTTCTCGTTGTCCTCTTTGGCTTTCTTTCCTTCAGCCTCTTTGGCCTTCTTCTCTTCGGCTTCCTTGGCTTTCTTCTCTTTGTCCTCTTTGGCTTTCTTCTCAGTCTCGTCCTTAGCTGCTTTCGCTTTCTCTTCTGCGGCTTTCCTCTCGTCCGCGGCCTTCTTCTCTGCCTCCTCCGCGGCTTTTTTCTCTGCCTCTTCCTTGGCCTTCTTCTCTTTCTCTTCGGCGGCCTTCTGCTCTTTCTCCGCTGCGGCCTTTTTCTCTTTCTCTTCCTTGCCTTTTTTCTCTTTCTCCAGCTTGGCGAGCCGTTTGTCTACATCCTTGTCCTGCCTCTCGTTTTCCTTCTTGGCGAACTTCTCGTCCTCAGCCGCCTTCTCTTCCTTGGCGCGCTTCTCTTTCTCCTCGGCGGCCTTCTTTTTCTGGTCCTCTTTGGCCTTCTTCTCTTCGGCCTCTTTGGCCTTCTTCTCGTCAGCCTCCTTGGCCTTCTTCTCGTCAGCCTCTTTGGCCTTCTTTTCTTCAGCCTCTTTGGCTTTCCGCTCTTTCTCTTCCTTGGCCTTCTTCTCCTCGTCTTCCTTGGGATTCTTGTCCTTGTCGTCGGCCTTCGTGTCTTTCTTCTCGTCGGCCTTCTTGTCCTTCACTTCCTGCTTCTCTTCCTTCTGGAACATCTTCTGCGGCCCCTTGTCGGCGGTGGCGCCTCTGATGTTCTCTGGTGGGATAGGCTCGGAAGCCTGCTCGGCTGGGTTCTCAGCGGCAGCCAGGCTGGCGGCGAAGAAGAAAGAGCCGGCGACTAAACCTGAAACGAATCGTAGTACTGACATTGGCACCTCCCAACCTGCACGCTGCCCAGACTTGGCACTTCGTCAACCCGTTATGGTGACCAGTTTAAGGCGCAAAGTCAAGGCTCAAAACCAGTTTGCGCGGAGTTTGGGAGTGTTTCATCTCAGTTAGCCTGCCGAGGAGCTACGGGCGCCTTCGCCCGTGGTACGGCGGGCGAGGCGCCCGCCGCTCCTAACTGAAATGAAACACTCCCGCGGAGTTTGGGGTGCATCACCGGATTTGTGGTGCAGGCATCCTGCCTGCACTGGCAGGGCGCGGATTGAGGAGGCAGGAGGGGTGCAGGCTGGAAGCCTGCACCACAATGGTACGGTTATGCCCCCCGCAGTTTCTCCAGCGCGCCCTGCATATCGGCTGCCAGCGGAGCTTCGAGGACCAGTTCCGCGCCCGTTTGCGGATGGCGCAGCACCAGCCGCCGCGCGTGGAGAGCGTGCCGGAAGAGGCCGTACTCCGGCAACGCGGCTTCCTTTCCGTACAGGCCGTCGGCGAGGACCGGATAGCCGCTCTTGGCCAGGTGGACACGAATCTGGTGCGTGCGCCCGGTCCTGGGAAAAGCGCGGACCAGGAACACGGGCGCCGCAAAGCGTTCGGCCACGACAAACTCGGTGAGCGCCTCGCGCCCCTCATTTTCACCGCGCATCACGGTCATTTCCGTCCGGCGGGCACGGTGGCGGCCGATTCTGCCCGCGCAGGTGAAGGTGGCATTGAGCGGGTTGCCGTGGCAGAGCGCCTCGTATTCCTTCCTGATGGTGCGCGCCGCAAACTGTTCTGCCAGGCCGCGATGGGCCGCGTCGTTCTTGGCCGCGACGATGACCCCCGAAGTGTCCTTGTCCAGCCGGTGTACGATGCCCGGCCGCAAGCGCCCGTTGATCGTGGAAAGGTCCGTGCAATGGTGGAGCAGGGCGTTGACCAGCGAGCCGGAAGCGTGGCCGGAGCTGGGATGCGTTACCATGCCCGCAGGCTTGTTGACGGCGATGATGTCGCGGTCTTCGAAGAGAATATCCAGCGGAATGTTCTCAGGGCGCGCTTCGATCACCTCGGGTTCCGGCAGCTCGATTGAGACCCGCTCGCCTCCGCGCGCCTTGTGGCTGGGCTTGGCGGGCTGGGAGTCCACCAGGATCGCGCCCTCCTTGAGCAGCCGCCCGAGATAAGAACGCGAGAACTGCGGCAGGGCCTGGCTCAGCGCCACGTCCAGGCGCAGGCCGGCGCAGGAAGCGTCGAGGACAAGCTCAAGCTCGGTGGCGGCGTCGGATAGTGGTTGTTCGCTCATGGGCGTCGGCCCGGGCCAGTGTAGCGGCTACTTTCCGATGCGCTCCATGATAGTAATCAAGGGCAACAACAGGGACAGGAAAATGAAGGAGAACACCATAAAGGTGGCGCACAAGAGCACCTGTGTTGTGGCGAGAAAGAACACTAATATCGGAAGCGGATTCGCCTGTTTGCTCTTTTTGAAGACAAGATAAACGAGGGCCAACAGGGCAAGGAGAATCATCGGGAGGAGGACAAATGCAAGGACAGGCGAGAACCACAGGACTGCCTTGGTGATCTCAGGCAGTGCGTCCAGGTTCATCTCTTTGAACATCTGCTCAAATTTCGGAACGACAAAAAGCACGACGTAAAAGAGGCCGCCTATGCCAATAATGAGGTTTATGCCTGCGGTGATCATGAGTATTACCGCCGAGCGTATCAGACACCCGCTGCTCTTTTCTTGCGCCTCCTCCGTCTTTTCGTCAGAACCGGGCATTGCGGGCCTCCTGAATCTAAGACACGTTCAGTGGCAGTAGGACAGCCTTTCCAGGCTGTCCGGACAGGCTGGAAAGCCTGTCCTCCTCATTCTTGCTGCTCAGGCAGTGCCGGCAGTTCGTCCTTCTTGTAGCTTTCGAGCGCCTTCGCAAAATAGTCCTTCATGCCCTTGACCTGTACCTTGGCCATGGCCTCCTCCATCAGCTTGATGGCCTCATCCTTCTTCCCTTGCAGGAACCTGACCCTGGCGAGCGTATCCAGGACGCCGACATGTTCGCCTTGCGCCAGAGTGTTGGCGCGCGAGGCGCACTTCTCTGCCAATTCCAGGTCCGGCTTCTTAATCCGCTTGTCCGTGACAATCTGCCAGGCCACGTGATTTTGCAGCTCAATGTTGTCCGGCTGCGATTCGCTCATCAGCACCAGTTGCTTGGCGGCCTCTTCGAAGTCTTTCTTTCTGAGGCACAGCTCGCTGCGCAGATTGGCTCCGACCATCTTGCGGTCTTTGGCGGGGATGATCTTCTCGATCTTGTCGGCAGTGGCCAGGGCCTCGTCCCATTTTTCGTCTTTCATCTGGGCTTCGAATTGAGGGAACAGAGCGCGCAGCTTGGCCCCGGCCTCCTCCCGCTCTTTCCGCTCTTCCAGCACTTTCTTTGGATCGTAGGTGCCATCGAGCATGGATTGCACGAGGGGGGTCTCCAACTCGGCCAGCTCGCCCAGCCAGGCGATGTTGTTCTCCCTGACGACGAAGGCGTACGGAATGCGGTCCGCCCCGGAGGGCCGCAGCCAGTTCTTGACCATCGGCCCCTCCCTGCGTTCCAAGGTGGCGCTGGGCTGAGTTGCGTCCGGGGAAATCGGCGCCTGCCTGCCGTCGAAGGCGATGCGGTAGGACATCTTGCCGCCCTTGCCTTTGACAAACTTGGCCACCTGGTCGCTGTCCTCTTCAACCACATCCATGCCGATCACGATCAGACCCTTGTCCTTGA
>JBEKKG010000208.1:0-9723 GCA_050010835.1 Planctomycetota bacterium | reverse complement strand
CGCTGAATGCGAAACAGCTCCGGCAATTGGACGACGTGAGCCAGATCGAGCCCGGGTTTCCGACGGATTTCCTGCAGCGACCCTTTGTGCGCGATTATCTTCACGGCGGATTGTATGATCGCGTTCAACGTTGAGCGGTCGAGTGTGACCCATGGCGCGTAGGCTCGGAATCCGTTCGTTCCCACGACCAACCTGGGCCATGAGGATGCTTTTTCCAGTTGTTTGTGTCCTGTTTGGGTTCGCGGCACCATCGGCTCAGTCCGAGGAGAGCAAACCGCCGGTGCGTCTTGCCATCATTGGCCTTGTTCACACGCATGTGCATGGGTTTCTGCCGCAGGCACTCACCAACACCCAGGTACAAGAGGAGAGGAACACGCTTTGCCGTGGCATTGCAATTCTAACCTTCCGCATGGGTTGCAGTCACCCCCTCTGTATCTTGCCCGCAAGCGCGCAGAATGCAAGCGGCCAGCGGGCGCGCAGCATTACGTGCTATGGGAAGAATGGGGAGCATGGGAAGCATGGGACTTATAGAACCGCTCCCTCACGGTCGCGGCTCGGACTGAAAATCAAAATGGCACTTTGGCGTGGCAGCCTCAAGGCGGTACACTCAGGCCATGCTGCACAAGTGGATGGCCCTGGTGGGGCAGGCTGTCAGCCTGCCATTAGTATTGCAGGTTGTCAGCCTGCCCTTGGCATTGCAGGCTGGACAGCCTGCGCCACAAGTTGACCTGCGCGGGCAGCGGCTGGTCTTCCTGGGCGATTCGATCACCGACGGTTTCAGCTACCCCTTGCTGATCAAGCAGGCCCTCGAAGAAGCCCACCTCACGCCGCCCGTCCTGATCTGCGCTGGGATAGGCGGCGACACGGCGGCGGGGATGGCGCAGCGGCTGGAGCGCGACGTGTTCGTCCACAAGCCCACGTTCGTCACGTTGAGCGCGGGCATCAACGATGTGCTGCACAAGGTTGCGCCCGCGGACTATGAGAAGTCGGCCGAAAGCATCGCAGCACAACTGAAAGCCCGCGGCATCCCGCTGCTCATCCTGACGACGAGCATCCTCGGCCCCAAGTGCGGGGATGCGGACAAGCAGTTGGAGGCGTTCAACGCGGCCTTGCGCAGCCTGGCGCAGCGCGAGTCCTATCGCCTCGCCGAGGTGAACCGGCTGATGAACAAAGCGCGGGACGAGGGCCTTGAGGCGCTCGAAGAAGATCACGTGCATCCGAATTACCAGGGCCACCGTGTCATGGCGCGCGCGGTCCTGGACGCGCTGGGCTATGCGGACGTGCCGGTGCCCAAGGATCTGAAGGTGACTCTCATGCCCGGCGTGGTGCGCGAATGGAAAATCCGCGCTGCGCCCGCGAAGTCCAAGCCGCTGGATGAAATGGCCGCGGCGGCACTGAAGCCGGATGCGGCCTGGATTCCGTACAGTCTGCCGGAGAAGGAACCCGTGGCAGTGTGGTGGCTGAACCAGGAGCGGCAGCGCGGCTTGGCCGTGTCGTTGGAGCGGGCCCTCGGCAAGGCTGAGACATACTGGGGCATGGCGGAAGTGGAAGCGGAGCGTGCGCGGCCGGCCTTCGTCAACACCGGCGCGGGACTGAAAGCAGTCTGGCTGAACGGGAAGCGCATCTACCAGGCCGACGCCCAATGGAAGGGCTGGCATCCCGGAAGAGAACGCCTGCCCGTTGAACTGGCCGCAGGCAAGAATACGCTGTTGATCGAAACCGGGAAAGAGTTCTTCTTGAGCATTACGGAAACCAATGACTGGTGAGGGGCGAGGGAAAAGGGGCGAGGGAAAAGGGAGTCCGAGCCGCGACCGTGAGGGAGCGGTTGCATTGCTCCCATTCTTCCCATGTCTCCCATAGGACCTGACGGAGTCCCGAGGCCTCGGGACTTGCTTACGCGCACGGCTCGGACAAAAGGATAACGAAGCATGAAGAGAGACGAACTTAAGCTGGGCGAGTGCCGTTTTGAATTGTTGACCGAAGGCGAGCAATTCCTCGGTCTGGGCGCAATCCGCATCGGCGGCACGCAGGTGCGCTCCGGACGCCTGCCTCTGCGGCCGTACACGCAGACTTTCACCGGACTGGAGTTGGCTGCGTTGCGCCTGGTGAACGTGGACGCCCGCAGCGATTGCATTCGCCTGAAACTTGAAGCCAGTTTCCGCCCGCTGCGGGTGAAGCTGCTGCGCGACCACAGCTTCGATCCTATCCATGAGACCAGCGATTGGGACTGCGAGCGCACTGCCGGTCTCGCGCGCCTGGACCTCGTGTTGCGGCCGGCGGCAGACAAGTTCGAGGAGTTCGGCTTTGCGGGCTTCAGCTATCACTACGAGTATCAGAGCGATTCCGTGCCGCTCTTTTACCTCCTGGACATGGCGAGTTGGGAACTGGACGGCAATATCGCCGGCGCGGCCGTGATCTCGCAATCGTCCTGCTCGGCGCCGGTCGCGGTTTTCAAAGCGGACACCGCGTGGACCACGGAGGGGCTTATCCATTGGGACGACGCAGCGGCGAAGAGCAACCCCGTGATGACCCACAACCTGCCGCGCTGGGCCTCGCACCAGGCGTTCGATTTCCAGTACAAGGGCAGCAGTACGCTGCTCGGCGTCTTCGAGCGCGTCGGCCTGGTCCGCACGCTGCTCCGGCGCGAAGCGGGCAAGGCGGAGCTGAAAACTTTCGACAAGCACATTTTCGATGAGACCTTGTCCTGGCGCACCCCGGCCAAGCGCATCCTGCTCAACACCGCGGGCAAGAGCGACACCGCGCAGAAGAACCTGTGGACCTGGGTCTTCGATCTCGTGGCTGAGCGCGCGCGCGCCGAGTTCGGCCTGGCTGAGGAACCGCTCATCCCGCGGCTCGTCCAGAATTACTGGGACAATTTCACGATTGACGAGTACCGCAAGGACCTGCTGCCCGCGGCGCTGAACCTCGGCTTCAAGGCGCTCTTCATTGATAACCTGAACAAATCGGCGGCCACAGAACGCTGCCCGCATCCCGATTTCCACTGGAACATGTGCTGCGGCCACGAATACGAAATCGCGCCGCGGCTGGGCGGGCCGGAGATGCTCAAGCGTTTCGTGAGCGACTGCAAGCAGGCCGGCATCCGCCCCTTTGCCTGGACGAACAACGACCAGGCGCTCTCCAGCCCGATCAACGCCGCCGAGCGCGATGATAAAGGCTGGTTCGTGCGGCTGGAAGACACGCGCCTCAAGTACGGCGGCGCGTACAGCAGTGTGTTCAGCATCCTGGATTTCAAGAAGGACGCGGCGCGGCAATACTGGGTGGACGCGCTGAAGAAGATCAAAGAGACGACTGGACTGGACGGGTATCTCTTTGACAGTTTCTACAACCTGGGGTTCATGCCCGTGAACTATCACGGCGGGAAGCCCAGCACCCAATGGCGCGAGCTGCTGCTGGCGTTCAAGGAATTGCAGGACGCCGGCATTAGTTTCCTGATCGAATCCTTCGGCCCCTTCGGCAGCCCGCAGCACGGCTGTCCGGCGTCTTATGCGGAGCCGAAAAACGTCTTCGCCTGCTACAAGATCACGGGGGCCTTCGGCTACACGACGATCCCCACGAGCGATCCGGTGAAGCTCGGCCACGAGGTCGGGCGCCTGTACCGCTTCTTCGCGCACCAGGCTTCGCCGAGCTTCGGGCTGTTCCAGGACGGCGTGCGCATTGACAAGCTGTGGACTGCCGGCCACAAACAGGCGCTGCGCGATTACTACGCCCAGCGGCCCTTCATGCACCGGCGCTTCATCCAGGAGGACGGCCTGGGCGTGCTGTGGCACGACCGTGAGGGCCGGCGCGCGACACTGTGGAACTTCGCCGCGCGGGAGGCCAGTTTGCCGGGAACCGTGCGGGACGAGACGGCGGGAGAGACGCTGGCGGGGGCCGGGAAGTACAGGCTGGAGGAGAATCATACATACGCGGTGAGCGGGGGGACGATGCCGGCAGGCATTGGGGCTTGAGGGTTTGCCTCCACACCGTGCGCAGCCGTCAATTGCGGCTTGGCAAGCAAGTGGAAATCCAGTAGACTCATCAGGGTTGCGGAGGGGATGGCCATTGCGGTTGCAGCGCTGAGCGTAAGTGTGTTGCGTAATCATCTGGAGAGGCAGTGCCGTTTCTTGCCGTCGCTGCTCAAGGACAACTACCCCTTCGGCGATGCCAAAGCTGCGCCGATCCCCCTCGTCGCCTTTGCCCACGAACCAACTGACGCTCGTTCCGCATGTATTGCCGTAGTTGCCGCCACGGACGACACCCGAAATGCCGTTACCGCCTGCCGCGAACTCGCCACGCCCATTGTCCTGGCTTTTGGGCCCGGCGAACTCGAATGCTGGAGGCAGGAAGTCAGCGGGCCGGTGCTAAAGGTCAGAGTGCGAGCAGAAGACGTTCCCGGTTTCTTCCAGCAACATCAGGCTCACTTCAGGCCCGAAGCGATTTACCGCGCCAAAACCAGGGGGCGCCTCGAGGGGACGCAACTCACGTTCGTTGACGTGGGTCTTATGCCTCTAATTGAACAAGAGATTGGCAAGAACCTCACAAGTCTGATTGAGCGTGTCATTCCCGCCATGAAGCGTGATCTTGGTTGGGACGAACCGAAGCAAGAGCAGGGGCAATGGCTCATTGAGACCGCATTCTGGTTGCTGGCCGCCAAGATCCTGCACGACAAGGGGGTGGGCAGCTTCGAGTCACTGAATCTCACCGATGTCGCGGACGTGTTTGAGCGAGTGGAGGAGCACTACGGCCACGCGACGGGCAAACCTGCCATTCCTAACGATAGACTCGAGGCCCTCCAAGAAGCTGCTCAGAAAATCGCGGCCTACGCGCCCTTGAATCACGTAACCACGGAGGCGTTGGCCGCCGTTTACGAAAGCGCTCTGATCACCGGGGAAACCCGCCGTAAACTTGGGACTCACAGTACGCCGTCGTTTCTCGTAGATTACATTGTTTGGCGGCTGGAGCCTTGGATCAAAGATATCCCTCCCAGGGACCGTGTGGTCTTTGAACCCGCTTGCGGCCACGCCGGTTTCCTCGTGTCTGCCATGCGCTTGTTGGGGGAGTTGTTGCCGCCGGAAACGACGGCGCAAGATCGTCACACCTATTTCCGCGAGCGCCTCTTCGGCCTCGAGATTGACAAATTCGCGTTGGAGATCGCGCGGCTTTCGCTCACTCTCGCGGACATCCCTAACCCGGATGGCTGGCACTTGCAAGAGGGGAGCATGTTTGACAGCGGTTGCCTGGAGGAGAATGCGCGTCGGGCGATGATCGTGCTCGCGAACCCGCCGTTCGAGGATTTCAGTGCCGCAGATCGTCAGAGTCTGGAGAAGCAAGGCTTGAGCCTGCTACGGAACAAAGCGGCTGAGATGCTCCGCCGAATCCTGCCGGAGTTGCGACCTGGCGCGGTGCTCGGCGTTGTGGTCCCCCAGGGATTCCTTGACAGCAAGAGCGCAGCCGGCGTTCGCAAGATGCTTGTGAGTAACTTCGAATTGCAGGAGATAGCCCTTTTCCCTGACAAGGTCTTCAAGTTCTCCGAGGCAGAATCGGCGATTCTCTTGGCAAGACGATCCAGACACACGCCGCAGCTAACTGCGCAAGTACGCTACCTCCAGATTTGCGAAGCCGATATTGACCAGTTCAAACGTTCGTACCAACCCACGGTTCGACGACAGATGGCGCAAAGTCGTTTCGCAGATGCGCCTGGGTCCGTATTGCGGATTCCGGACAAGTTGGAGGAAGTTTGGGAATTGCTTGTCCCGCATTCCCGGCCATATCCCCGTCTGGATAGCATCTGCAAGGTAAGCAAGGGGTTCGATTTCGAGACAGAAGACCGTCTGCCCCCAGGTACGCAGAGATTCTCTAAACACCATTTCAAAGATGATGCGGTGCGTGGCTTTGTGGAATTTGGCAAAGAGACACAGATCCATGAGCTTCCACCGCTATGGTGGCTCAACCTCGATGACTTGGTTATCGCTGTGCAGCGTTCTGGCGTCCAGCGGGGAACCGCACAAGTCCTTCTCAACTACCGCCGGGTCAGTCGTGGGCACTGGCGGCTAAAGGCCCTCCTTGACCGCACTGGACACCCGGTGACCAGCGGCTTCTCGACGGTTCGACCCAAGGATTCCGCGACACAGCTAGAATATGTCTGGGCGCTGTGCAACAACCCTATGGCCAACGCCTACATTGCCACACGCACAACGGAGCGCAATGTCAAAATTCGTGCGCTGCCCATACCTCGCGCCTCGAACGAGGAAATGAAAGCCGTAACAAAGGCAGTGCGGGCATATTTTGCTGAAGTCCGCCCGAGAGGCGAAGCCCTTCACGCAGAGCCTAACCTGGCTCGTGCGCGCGACCTCCTCCTACGTGTAGAAGCACTTGTTCTGCGGCTTTATGGCCTGCCACCGCGGCTCGAACGCCAACTCTTGGATTATTTCGCCGGGCACAAGCGGCCCGGCGTCCCATTCGCCTTTGACAGGTACTATCCCGCGGACTTCACTCCTTGTTTCTCGCTTCACGAATACATTTCGCCGGAGTTCCAACGCTCAACCGCGGGCGAACTGCGGAAGCGCACAGAGTCCGCGCAGATTCCAACCGGCCTTCTTGCCGCCTTGGAAGCCGCCGACGAAGCATATCGCGTAGAGGAGGCGCGGTAGGTATGGATGGCTATCTGCTGGACACCAACACCATCACATTCTGGTGGCGCAAGGAGGCGAAGGTATTGGAGCACATAAGCGCGCTTGCCGGCAAGGCCCCCATTCTTATGTCGGTCGTGAGCCTTGGCGAAGTGGAATACGGCCATCGAGTTGTGGCGCCGGACGGCGAGACCCCCGTCCAGACCGAATACAAAGAGTTCATTCGCGATAAGTTCCCCTATCCTCTTGACTTCTCGAAAACGACGACCCAATGCTATGGCGTTCTCCGTGCAAGGCTGTTCCAGGAATTCGCCCCGCGGGAGAAGAAAAATAAAGGCCTGCTGCCCGAGCAACTCGTTGACCCTGTGACAGGCAAGGAACTGGGCATCCAAGAGAACGATCTCTGGATTGCAGCACAAGCCGTCGAGCGCAACTTGGTTC
Source organism: Planctomycetota bacterium (assembly GCA_050010835.1). Taxonomy (GTDB): domain Bacteria; phylum Planctomycetota; class SZUA-567; order H5-PLA8; family H5-PLA8; genus JAPLOD01. The sequence goes on along the minus strand of JBEKKG010000208.1, from coordinate 2,653 downwards.
TGGTCACCCACGACGCGATGGCGCGGATCAGGGGGGTAGCCAATGAACTCATCGTCGTGGACTGGATGCACTAGAAGAACGGGATGAGAATAAGGGGAGTTCCAAAAACAGGGGAACCCATGAAAGTCCTCAAGCGCAACAACCGTTTCTACGACACGGACCGTTTCGGCTGCCCGGAAATCCGCGTGTTTCACAAGGCCTAACGTTAAGGTGACAGACCACGCGACTTTCAGGTAGCGCTGATGTGTAGACCGAATGCCTTGTGCCCGCTTTTCCTTAATCTAAGGCCCTGACGAAGTCCTCCACTGACACTCCCACTTTCCGGATAAGGCTGCGCAAAGTTCCGCGTGCCACCTCGCGGTAGTTTGGCACGGAGAGCGAAGCGGGATGCCCTTCACGGACCAAGACGATGTGGCTTCTATCACGCGCGATTGTCCACCCTAACCGGACGAACGCTTGCGCCACCTCGCGTCCACTACGAACAGGAACTGTGCTCACGAAAGCGCGACCTCGACCTCGCGCGTCGCGACTGTGAGGGGCATGCCGCGCTCAGCCCGCACTTCCAGGCATTCGCGGATCGCCTTCCGGATATTTCTCAAAGCTTCCTTTTCAGTGCGGCCCTGGCTTACGCAACCTGGGATGGCCGGGCATTCGGCCACGAAGACTCCGTCTTCATCTTTGTCAATTGTCACGATGAGCTTCATGGTTCGGACCCTCGCAAACCCTGAGATTACAGTACTTCCCGCGCCAGGGGATAGCAAGCTTATCTTCGCCGGATATTCTCAGCGCAAGCCCCCACTGGGTAGACCATTGTTGACACATGGCATCCCACGATGTAGTCTCCTCTCTGGAGGTGCGACGATGAAGACAGCCGGTATTCGTGAGCTTCACGCAAGGAGCGCCGAGATTTTCGGGGGCCGCGAGCCAGTGCTCGTCACCCGGCGCGGCCACCTCTCAGGGATCTACTTGCCGCTCGACGAGCCCCATCGGCTTCCGCTCGACCTGCGGCGCGAGCTGTCCACGGTTCTGGGCCGCTATCTGGCGCGTTGCCTGGACAAGCAGGGGGTGAGCGAGCAGCAGATTGCCGAGGACTTCCGTGCCTATCGAAGGCGTCGTCGCTGATGCGAATGCGCTGTTGTCGGCCGCCGTTGGCAAGGCGGCGCTTCGGGTATTCACCGAGTTTGATGTGACCGTTCACGTGTCGGAGTTCAATGCTGCGGAACTCCTTGAGTACATCCCTGTTCTTGCGGCGAAGTATCTCCTCCGTGTCGAGCTGGTCGAACTGCAATGGAGGCTGCTGCCGGTCAAGTTGCACCCCTTCGACGACTACAGCGAGCTATACGACGATGCACTCGCGGACCTCGCCAAGCGTGACCCCGAAGATGCTCACCCGCTTGCTTTGGCTCGAAAGCTCCAGTTGCCCATTTGGTCGAATGATCGAGACTTGGCCAATCTGGGGGTTGAGTGTTATTCAACGGCCCACTTACTCGCTTTGCTCGAAAAACAGGGGAACCCATGAAGGTCCTCAAGCGCCACAACCGTTTCTACGACACGGACCGTTTCGGCTGCCCGGAAATCCGCGTGTTTCACAAGGCCGGCAAGGGCAAACGCAGCCCACGCTATCTTCTGAAATGCGGCTGTTGTGAACAGAAGATGGAAATCTACTACGATGGCGACGGCCTGGAAATTGGCGGCGTGAACGGTGCCATTGAAGACTGGCGGGAAATCCTCCTCCCGCTTTTGTCTGCCGGCGCCGCCCGGGAAAGGCGCGGCAAGGCAAAAGCCGCCTGCCGCTCGCCGAGAAAGAAAAGACAGACCATCGCAACGGCGTGGACTGACCCTGTGGCGTGAGCCCCATTCCGTCTCCTCCCTCGCCGCCGCCGGGAAAGCGGGAACCAAGGAACAATGGCACATCCTTGCCGTTTGGGGCGTAGGCCGGGTTGAAACTCGAAACTCGAAATTCAGATTGTTTCGCGCACAGCTCAAAGGCTCAGTCCCTCCACAGCTCCATTTGCGGTGTAGGAAGTCAAGGTTGATTCGTGGGTAGAAGGCCCTCCCCCTGCCCCCTCCCGCAAGGGGAGGGGGGAAACAAAAGCTCCCTCCCGAACGCAGAGGGGGAACACGAGAGCGGTGTGGGGGCGGGAAAGGTGAGGGGAGGGATGAAGATGGCAACTCGAAGAGTTCACAAACTGGCGGCGGCGCTGGCGCTGGGCGCGTTGTGGCTGGGCGCGCAAGCCTGGAGCGGCGATACGCAATTGCAGATGTTCCTGCCGCTGGGCCGGAATGCGTACCAGATCAACGAGATCATCCACTTGGCCGTGGTCCGCAGTTCCGCTGAAGCGCTGCCGGCGGGGGATTTGAGCCTGACGCTGAGCGGCGACGACGGCAGCAAGCTGGCTTTCACGTTCCCGCTGGAGGCTGTGGCGGCCGCTGCAGCGCCGGCCAACGAAGCACGCAGCGTCACGCACCTGCAACTGAACGGCTGGCTCTTGCGGCCGGGGCATTACGCGGTGGAGGCCATGTTCCGGGGGGAGACCGCGGCCGCGGTGAGCACTCCGCTGGACGTCTGCAGCCATGTGCGCAAGAGCACGTTCAAATTGGTGGACTGGGGCTGCCCCGCGAAGGAATCTGAACAAGCCGTGCTCGGCGAAGA
>JBEKKG010000207.1:0-9764 GCA_050010835.1 Planctomycetota bacterium | reverse complement strand
TCTCCGGCGTTGGGGCCGCGCTGCTCTCCTCCGCCGTGCCGCACAACGCGTGCATGACGAGGTTGGAGACGATCTTCAGCGCGTCGTCGCTGCTGTAGGACTTGCAGCCGCCGCAAGGATGGCCGTCAATGGGGCAGCACAGGCCGTACTGCGAGTAGAGCACCGCGATCCGGCCGCCCAGGCGCAGGACTTCGAGGGCCGGGGCGCACAGGCCGGGAGTGTCCTTCAGCACCGCCGCGCGATATTTCACCTCGCGCACGTCGTAGGGGGACTGGAACAGCGGATGATCGCCCGGCAAGGGCTCCAGCTTGGACTCGGGGAAGGTCTGCGCCAGCATCTCGCGGAAGGCACGGTCGAAGTCCTTGCGGCCGCAGCAACTTTCGGCCAGGAGCGCCCCGCCGTTCTGCAAGTGCGTGCGCAGCGCAGTGCGTTCTTCAGCCGACAGCAGGAACACGTCGTGCCCGGCCATGTAGAGCAGCGGGTAGTTCCGCAGGTTGGGGTCAGTGAGCGCGATTTGCTTCTTGGCGGCATTGACCGTGAGGTTCAACTTGCCGCGCAGCCACTCGAGCAGTTTCGGCCACATGTTGGGGTCCGGGTTGCAGTCGCCCTTGTGCTGCACCTGCGCCCAGACGAGCGCGCCACGGATCACCGGTTCGTCCGCCGGTTTCTGCGGAACAGTCCGCAAGTCTTTGCCCTCGAGGGCCGCGAGCCGGTCTTTGGGCAGTTCTTCGCCCATGCCGAAGACCACGACGTTCGTGCCGATCCGCAGCGCGAGTTCCCTGCTGACGCTCTTGGACCCGCCCGGGCACTGCCCGTCCCATTGGCACGAGATGCCGCGCGGCGAGTAGACCAGCGCCGTCTTGCAGCCCCAGTTGGCGCCTTCAAGGAACTGGGCCGCGGCGCCGAGCTGGTAGTGAATGCGGTACAGGGGATGCTCGGGCGCGAGGGGCTCCAGTGCCGTGCCGGGACAAAGCCTGGCCACGAGCAGGCGGAAGCCCTTGTCGAACTCGGCGCTCCCGCAACAGGCTTCCGCAAAGATCAGTCCGCCTTGCTCCATGAAATGCCGCAAGGTCTCGATCTCGCCGGCCTTGAGCGCGGGCGCCTTGTGGCCGCTGATGAACAGGACCGGCGAGTACAGCAGGCTCTTGACCGGCGCGCTGCTGCGCACGGCGTGCCAATCGTAGGGCGTGCGCAACTCCTGGCTGAGGTGCTTCACGAGACACTCGACATCGCAGAGATTGTTGTTCCAGTCGCCGTCCCAATGCAGTTTGGTGACCAGCAGCGGCTTCTTGCCTTTGGCCAGGAAGAGGAGCACGAAGGCGGTCTCGACGCAGTCCTGCGCCGGGCCGGTGTGGCCCCAGCCGCCGTCGGCGCCCTGCGCCGCGAGCATGCCTTCGCAGCCGAGCCTGTACCAGTCCACGTCGCCGAAGTACATTTGGCGTGACAGGATGCCGACGCGCTCGACTGCGTACCACGCGTAGTACTCGCAATTGCCCACGCGGCCGGCAAAGGCACTCCCCGGGTTGGCCAGTGCCTGGGCAATCCAGGCCAACCCGGCGGCAAGGCGTTTGTCAGCCAGGAACTCGCCGCAAGTTTTCGGCTTGTACATGCGGTCCTGGACGATGAACAGGCTCGCGACTCCGGCGGCGGTCATGCTCATGGAGGAACCGTTGCCGCCGGTGTTGTAGCCCCAGCCGCCGTCCCCATTCTGGCTGTTGGTGTAGAAGTTTTCGACGCGCTTCCAGGTCTTGTCCGGGATCTTCGCGCCTGCTTTCTCCGCCTCCCACAGCCCCAGCACCGCGATCTGCGTGTTGGAGGCGTCGCCCTGCGAACCGCCGCTCTTGATATACGTCCACATGTCTATGCTTGTCTGAGCTGAGGCCAACCAGTCGGCGGCCGCTTGAATTTTTCCCTTGTACTTCACGGGATCAACGGCGGCCAGCGCCATCGCGGCCAAGGCCACGCAATACGTCGCGCCATAGGGGCAGGACGCAATGTAGTTGGCGGCCTTGACGATGGCCGGGTCGTCCTTCGGAACGCCGGCGGTAACCAGGCTCAGCAGGACCAACGCGGTCGAGCCCTGGTCGTAGTTCCCACCGTATTGCCACGCGCCCGAGGCGCTCTGTTGCCGCTTGAGGAAGCCGATGCCCTGCTGAATGGCGTTCTCCACCTGCCTGGTTGAAACCTCCGGCTCCTCGCGGTCGCGCCGCGCGGCGGGTTCCTTGGGAGCCTTTGTACCGGGATCTATATCGTCAACAACCGGGACGTTACTTTCCTGAGCGGCAGCATTCAACGCCAGCGCCAGCGCGGCAATCAAGAGGCCTGCCAGACACGGGGATACGGACGTTGTCTCCATGGGTTGCTCCTCAGCCGTGTTTCTTCACCTCGGGCTCCGGAACCAGCATCAACAACTTGGCGATGAGCGCCACCGAATCCAGGCCCTCGGCCTGGGCCTGGAAGTTGAGCCCCAGCCGGTGCCGCAGCACGGGCATCGCCACGGAGCGGATATCTTCGCAGGAGACATTCAAGCGGTTGTCCATCGCGGCCATGGCCTTGGCGCCCAGCAGCAGGTACTGCCCGGCGCGCGGCCCGGCGCCCCACTCGACGCAGCGCTTGATGAAATCCGGGGCGGCGGGTTCCTGCGGCCGCGTGGCCCGCACCAGGCGCGCCGCGTAGTCGGCACCGCGATCTCGCGCACCACGCGCTGGATCGTCAGGATTTCCTCGCCGCTGAGCAGCGGCTGCAGCCGGGGGGGCGGGCCGCCGGCGGTCGCGAGGTAGATGTCCACCTCCTCCTCGTGCTGGGGGTAGCCGACCTGCACGTTGAACATGAAGCGGTCGAGCTGCGCTTCAGGCAGCGGATAAGTGCCCTCCTGCTCGATCGGGTTCTGCGTGGCGATGACGAAGAAAGGCCTGGGCAGATCGTACGTGGTGCTGCCCACCGTCACCTGCCGCTCTTGCATCGCTTCCAGCAGCGCGGCCTGGGTTTTGGGCGGCGTGCGGTTGATCTCGTCGGCGAGGATGATGTGCGCGAAGATCGGACCGCGCACGAACCGGAACTCGCGTTTGCCCTCGCGCCCCGGCTGGATGATGTACGTGCCGGTGATGTCGGCGGGCATCAGGTCGGGCGTGAACTGGATGCGTTTGAAGTCCAGCGCCAGGATCTGCGCCACGGAACGCACCATCAGAGTCTTCGCCAGGCCCGGCACGCCCACCAGCAGGCAGTGCCCCGAGGAGAAGATCGAGGCCAGGATCTGCTTGAGGACCTCGGCTTGCCCGATGATCACCTTGGAAAGCTCGCGCAACATCCCTTGGCGGGCTTCCGCAAGCTTGGCCAGGCTGGCTTCGATCTCCACCGCTTCTTCGGGCATGGCTCATTCTCCTGCCGGTTTAAGAATCACGGCGAGCCGCCGCATCTGCCGGATCATGTCTTCCTGGGCGGGCGTACGGGGTTGCACGAGGGCGAAAAGTCTTTCCATCAGGCTGAAAAGCCTGCGGTGCGCCGCCAGCACGCCCACCGCGAAGCGGTCCGCGGCTTCGGGCGCCGGGTTGGACGGCCTGCTGCGCTCCACCTGCGCCAACGCGATGGCAATGGTGTTCTCGGGCGGCACGGCGGCCCAGGCCACGGCTGTGGTGGCGCCGCGGCCCATTTCCACCGTCACTTTCTCCTTGGTGGCGGCGACAATCGTGCCCCGGATCTGGGACAGGATCTGCATCTCGCCGCCGCGCCGCGGGGACTTGTTGATCCGCGCGACCAGTTCGTCCCTGAAACTGCGCTCCACCCCGACGGACTGCTCCAGGGCCTTGGCGAGGGCGGCCAGGTCCTCGAGCCGCAGGCGCGCGGCCGTCCTGGCCAGCTCCTGCGCGAGCTGCACTGCATCGTCGTAAGCGCCTTTCACGCACAGCTCGCAGATGGCCCGCGTTTTCGACTCCTGTGCCAGCAGCAGTTCATCGGACTCGGCGGCCTCCGCCGCGTCGCGCTCCGCCAGGGCCACGGCCTGGAGCTGCTCGGCCAGTTGCGCCTTGGAGCGCTCGTCCCGGAAGATGTCCTGGCCGGCCACGATCAGTTCCCGCGCCAGGGCGTATTCGCGTTTCGTCACCAACTGGTGGACTTCCTGCATGAACTGCTGGAGCTCGCGGTCGGACTCCCGCTGGATATCCACGCGCAGCCGCGGCACCTTGGCCGCGTATTCAGCCGGCGGGCGGCCCGCCAGGTAGCCGGCGCAGAGCGCTTCGGCGCCTTGGTAGTCGCCCCACTCCGTGAGAATCCGCACCTGCTCCGCGACGCATTGATACACACTCTCCGCCTCGATCTTCCGGTCGTCCGGCCCGGCCAGCTCGCCCAGCCGCACCTTGGCGCGCTCGGCCCAACTGGTGTCGGCGTAGCCTGCAATGAGCGCCGTCAGCAGCCGCTGCGCTTCGCCGGGCTGAACGCCTTTCTTCTCGGCGCGCAGGAAGAGCGCCCGCGCGGATTCGGCGCGGCTGTTCTGCGCGTTCTCGCGCGCGGATTCAGAAGAAGTGGCAGCGTCCGCGCTGCTCAGTGCCTGGGCCGTTTCGCCGTTCCAGCCGGCTGCCACTTCGAGTGGCGCGCCGCGCGGCAGGCGCAGGGCCGGCCCGACGATATACGCGCCGCTGGCCGCCAGTCCCAGCAAAGCCAGTGTCAGGAGCACGTGCCAGCGCCGCGACAACCGGTCTCTCAGGACGGGGCCGCTGGGCCCAAGCGTTTCCACGTTCCGCTCTCCACCAGATGACGCCTACATTCCTAATGCAAACCACGTACTTTGGCCACATCCCTTTCGCCAAGCCTATTGTCAGACGCCGGGGCGCGCTCCTTGCTGCACGGAACTGTTTCTGCGCTCATTGGCGGGCGTACACGGCAGTCTCTGCTATAATGACGCGCCGGAGGAGAAGCGATGTCACGAGTGGAAGTACTGGCTGTCCTGCGGGGCCATTACGGGGAGATCGCGGAACGCTTCGGCGTGGCTTCTTCTTCATCGTCCAAGCCACCAATCGGGCCCAGCGCGGCAAGCATAGCTTCTAGCTGGGGCTTGAGGATCGGCAAGTCCTTGGAAACGACAGACCAGACTTCATCAAGATCAATGCGGAAATACGCGTGGATGAGGATATTCCTCATGGCCGCAATCTGCGCCCAAGGGACCTCTGGATGTGCGCTTCGGAGTTCCTTGGACAACCGCTGCGCTGCTTCGCCAATGACCTGGATGTGGTAAACAATCCAGGTGCGCACCAGTTCCTCTCTTTCGAGAGAGTCCCTTCCGCCCGCCGCGTATTTCTGAATTTGGGCGACCGCTTCCAGCATATCGCTTAGGTAGAGGCGATCGTCCCTCATACAGGCTTGGCATCCTTGAGGGCGCGTGCCAGAAAAGGAGGCCGGAGCGTCCGTTCAGTGGCCACATCTACTTTGCGCCCGAGCAGCGCCTCCAGATCAACGAGCAACCCCGCGCGGTCGAGCAGGCTCCTGCCCTTCTCCATTTCGACCAGGAAATCCACGTCGCTGCGTTCGTTATCCGCGCCTCTGGCGACTGAGCCGAAGACCCGTACGTTGCGCGCGCCGTGTTTGGCGGCCATCCGCAGGATTTCCTGGCGCTTGCTCTGCAGCAGTTCCCGAACTCCCATATCCTCGGCCTCCTTTGCACATTCTACCTCAGGCAAGCGCCTTTTGGAAGTGAGTTAGCAGTGGTATCACGGTGAGGCGGAGACACAAAGGTTTCGCGCACGCCCCAGTTATTCCGACAATGCACCCTCCCGCATTTTGCAAAAATTGTCCTGATTTTCGGGAAACAATTCAGCGAAATGTGCGACAATGCACGCATGGCCTCGCTCTGGTCGAATCGGAACTTTGGCGGCACGCGCGATGCCGTGTTGGTGTACGGTCTGGCGACACTGGCGGGCTGCGCCAGCATCGTGCTGGCCCATACTCTGCGCCCGGAGGACGAAGCCTTCGCCCCGGGGTTGGGCGTGGCCCTTTCCGCCACGGGCGTGCTCCTGGTCTGGTCGCTCACGCTGGCTGTGCGGGCCTGGCGGCGCGGAGAGCGCAGCGCTTGGTGCTGGGCTGTCATGGTCGTGGGCGGGCCCGAGACAGTTCTCCTCGGCGTTATTGCGTACTTCATCAGGGTTGTGTTCCCGTTCTCCAGCCTCTTCGACTGGGTTTATGAGACAGGCTTGATCGTGTTCCTGCCCGTGGGCGCGATTGCGTACCTGGTTGCCGTGACCGTGGCTTGGTGGCGTGTGCGCCGCGCGGCCAGGCAAATCCGGGGACATGACCCGATTTCCGGTTGTTTGGAAATCGGGATCGTGTCCCCGGATTTGCACTGGAAGCGCGGTTTGATCTGTTGCTGCGCCCTCGCAGGGCTGCTCGTCGTGCTGCTGCTGCCCGGCCCGCTCTTCTTGTATTGCGCTCATTGGGATCGCCAAAACTCGGATCGCAGTTGGAGAACATGGATAAAGGAGCATACGCCGGTTTTTGTCGCCGACCCGGCCGCAGTGGCGGCGCGGGCGCTGGAGTCATTCTACTACGACGACTTCTTGCCATGGATTACACCGCATGAGCCAACCTCATTATTATCATCCTCATTTGGGCCAAGGCGACCTTGCTTGTACTATTGCGCGCTCTGTAGTGGCCGCGTCTCAAAGAACAGGCTGCTTGCGGAACTGAATTCGACCAACTACGAAGCGGTGGAGGCCTTCTACGGACTGAAACTCGCCGATCCTCAGGCGGCGCTGGCTTTGGCCGACGAGATTGGCCAGGGCAGGTTCTCGGCAACGTCGTTCGGCCTGGGAGAACAGGCAGGCGAACTCATGGGGGGCCAGGGGACAACGGAGCGCATTCGATACTTTCTCGCCCAGGCCGCAACCCAGTCGCCACCGAATGCTGATTTCGTGGACGGCGTGTTGTGGGGCCTGGGTCACCGTGTGGAGTTTCTGCCGGAACTCATCAGCTTTTGCAGGCAAGACTACCCCAATCGCAGGGCCGCACTAATGGCCCTGGTAGACATGCTGCCGCCCAAGGACCTGCCGGGGGTTTTGGCGGAATTCCTGGCAGACCGCGATCCCGCGCGCAGGAAACAGACCCTTGAGACGTTTCGATTCATCCCCGATGCGAATGCGCGGCTCGCAATGGTCGCGGCCGGCTTTGAAAGCCGCGATCCTGCCGTCCGTCAAGAGATGCAGTCTGCGCTTACCCTCCCTTACCTGAACGTCTTCAGCCTCGGCGAGCCCATTGACCCTGCCTTGATGAAGCGGCTGGTTCGAACCTTCTTGCAAGTCCTCGATGATGCTGACCGGAGTACCCGTTGCGCCGCTGCATACAGCCTTTCCTATCTTGTTGACAACAACGGGACATACCTGGCATTGCGGAAAGAGTACGGATTCTTCAATAGTTGGTTCGTGCGCCTGGACCACGGGGAGCCAGTGGGGCCTCCGGCGGAGGAGCAGGAGATGGTTGAGTCCGTTCGCGCAGCCGCCAGGAAGTGGCTTGACGAGCACAAGTAGGACAGGCTTTCCAGCCTGTCCGGACAGCCTGGAAAGGCTGTCCTACTCTCCCCAACACTCCACGGTCCCGTCCTTCAACGAGATGTACAGCCGTCCGTTGGCCACGGACATGCCGTCAAAGACGGGCATGGCCGAAAGCCGCTGCTCGGACAGTTTCTTCCCGTCGGCCGCGGAGAGCACCTGCAGCAGCGCGCCTTGCTCACCGTTGAACGCAGCCAGCGCTTCGGCTTCGTTCAGATATGCAAGCAACTTAGGGTCCTTCTGGCCCACGTCGGGGGGCCCGGCGATGGCCAGCTTGTCGGAGGCGAGCACCATAGCGCGCACAATCGGGGACGACTCGACAGACCAGATTTCCGTCGGGGCCGGCACCGCCTGCTCCTTGGCATCCTTCTTACGGCCGGCTTTCCTCGCCGGTTCCTCCACGGGTTCCGCTGTCGCCGCCGGCCTCATTTTGCAGAAGAGATGATACGCGTCCGCCTTGTGGCCGGTCGGACCGCTCGAAATGGTCTTCCGCCCGTACCCCCAGACACGCTCTTTATTGAAGCAGAGAATCCGGCCAAACGGCGCTGTCTTGGCGGCGTTGGCCCAGTTTGCCCACCCCGCCCCTACGTGGGTCCCGAGCAGCCAGTAGGACCGCACAAACCATTCTTCGCCCAGCAAGCGGGTCATCGAGAAGAGATGCGGTTTGTCCGCGGCAGCCGGCTTGCAGGACGCATCGAAGCGCAGGTGCTTCATGAAGACGGAATCGCCGTCGCCCGAAAGGATGTCCGAAGTCGCGCCTTCCATGTTGAAGGGGCCGGCCGGCTCGACGCCCGTCTGTTTGCCGGTCTCGGGATCAAGATTGTAAACCACGTTGCGTGAGAGTTCTTTTCCCGAAAGCGGATCGAGGCGATACAAAACGATCCCGCCATCCAGGTACGTGGACCGCCCCGCCGTGACATACAAGGCGTTGTTCTGCACCAGGACCGAACCGTGCAATGGCCAGACCGATTCCAGTTGCCCGAACGAGACCACCCGCAGGTCCTTGGGAGCTGCGCGGAAGCGCCAAACGAGGCCGCCGTCTCCGGCGTCCAGACACGTCACGAATCCGTCCGCCGCACCGAAGAGAAGGAAGCCGCAACAAAACGTGGGCGAGCTATCAATGCGCCCGCCCGCCGTGTGGCTCCACAGTGTTTTCCCATCGTCAGCGTTCAGCGCGTACACCGTGTGCTCATCCGTGGAAGCTACGTACACGCAGGGGCCAGCGGTGATCGGCTGCGTGAGGATACCCTTGAGACTGGCGGACCAGCGTTTCTTCACGGACTCAGGCAGGGCGGCCGTCACGGCCCCGCTGCGCGTCGCGTCGTGGCGGTACGCGGGCCAATCGCCTGGCGCGGGCTTCTCTGTTACAGCCGCTTTTCCGTAGCGGGGCCCCTTTTCGAGTGCCGGCTCAGCGGTGAACGGCATCCCCCTCACCCTACCCTCTCCCCCTTGGGGAGAGGGTTGGGTGAGGGGGCGCTGTGGCGCCGCGGCGAAGAACCCCTGGAGTTTCACCTCGCTGAAACACGCGCAGGCGTTGGGCGGCGCATACAAGAGTCCGTTGGCCGGCATAATGCCGTACTGGCAGGTTCCGCGAATCCAACTGTTGTTGCCCAGCCAGCCCTTGTCCCAGTTGACCATCTCGATGCCGGAGCGCCCGGTCAGCAGGTACTGCTCGGTGGCCTTGTCGCGATAGCAGCGGTGGTGCAGCATCCCAACCTTGTCGCCTTTCCAGGCAAGCGTCTTTTTCAGCGCGCCGGTCTTGAGCTCGTAGCCCGTGAAGTCGCCGCCGACCCAGGCCGTGTCACCCACGACGAAGAGATCCACCGGCGAGTTGTAGCCCTCGCTGCACTCGGCGGACCACAACACCTTGCCGCTCTCGATGGCGTAGGCCTGCAACGTGCACTTGGATTTCCGGCCGAATCCCGGTTCGTCCCAGCCGTGAACGGCCCAGGCCAGCGTTCCCGCGGATGGCGCATCCTTGCCGGTTGGCGTCCGGTCGGCAACAAGCAGCACGTCAGTCGCGGCAACCACAGTCGGCGCGGAGAACGACATCCGTTTGGCGGCCGTCTGACGCGCCACGTGCCAGATTTCCTTCCCGGAGCGGGCGTCCAACCGCGCGACGTTCAACGTGCTCTGATAGAAAACGTTCGGTCCCGCCACGGTCAACGTAAGCGGCAGCAGTTGCTCGTTCCGGGTGAACTCCTTCTTCCAGAGCAGTTCTCCCGAATCGGCCCG
>JBEKKG010000206.1:0-12081 GCA_050010835.1 Planctomycetota bacterium | reverse complement strand
GTGACACTCTGTCCATGCGCAGCCCAAAACCTGAAGCCGAAGCCAAGCTGGAGTAGTAAAATTACCAAAGAGATTTTGTTCTTTGGTAGAGCGCAAGAAACGGGGCCGTGCCTGATGCCTGAAGCCTAAGGCCTGTAGTAAAATTACCAAAGGGTTTGCGTTGTTTTTGTTCATGCGGCGGGTGGCCGCAGTCCTTGAGCGGCGCAACGCTGCAATCTCAAGCCTCCCATTGCACGAATATGAACATTGTGCTTGTTATAGTTGCGCATACTGGTTGCTTATGACCACTCAAGTCAATTACAAACTGACACCGTATTGGGCCGTGTGACTTAGTTTAATCACACTGTAGTCTGACTTTATACAGTCTGCTCACTTTCTATTTCATTGATTCCTCTCCTGGTCCAGCCCTTGCGAGTGCCTGTGCACCAGTGATTCTGCTCCTGATGAAAGGAACCTGAGGATGAAGAAGAAGTGCTGTGTGTTGCCTCTTGCGGTGGTGGCGGCAGTGTGGCTGGCCAATTTCACAGCCGCCGCGGAAACCGTGGCTGCGGGGGACAGCACCGCGGCTATCCAGACCAAAGCGCAGTTGCCCAGGGCGGCGACCCTCGAGGAGCGGGTGGCGGATCTGGAAGCGTTGGCGACTTCCAAAGCTCCCGAAGCCAAGGAACGCGCCACCTGTCTGGCGGTGAACACCGGCGACAATGCCTGGGTGCTGATCAGCGCGGCGCTGGTGCTGTTGATGACCGCGCCGGGCCTGGTCCTCTTCTATGGCGGGCTGGTGCGCCGCAAGAACGTGCTCTCAACCATGATGCACAGTCTGTTCCTGATGGGGCTGGTTTCGCTCCTGTGGGTCGTTTACGGCTACAGCATGTCTTTTGGGGAGGGCGCTTCCTTCTGCGGCGACCCGCGGCAGTACTTCATGCTCAACGGCGTCGGCAGTGCGCCCAACATTGACTACGCGCCCACGATCCCCCACCAAACCTTCATGCTCTTCCAGATGATGTTCGCCATCATCACGCCGGCTTTGATCAGCGGCGCGTATGCCGAGCGCGTGAAGTTCAGCGCGATGGTGGTTTTCACGTTACTCTGGTCCACTTTCATTTACTTTCCCCTGGCGCACATGATCTGGGGCAAAGGCGGGCTGTTCAACTGGGCTTTGCCGGATGCCGCAGGCAGGCCCGCGCTGGTCCCGATCCTGGACTTCGCCGGCGGGACGGTCGTGCACATCAGTTCCGGCCTCTCGGCCCTGGTCTTCGCACTGGTTCTCGGAAAACGGCACGGCTACCCTGCGCAGGCCATGCCGCCCCACAACCTGGTTTTGACCCTCACCGGCGCCGCGCTCCTCTGGTTCGGCTGGTTCGGCTTCAATGCCGGCAGCGCCTTGAGCGCCGGCAACCTGGCGACCAGCGCCTTTGCGGCCACGCACTTCGCCGCCGCAACCGCGGCGCTGGTCTGGGCGGGGCTGGAATGGCGGCTGAAAGGCAAACCCAGCGCCCTCGGCACGGCCTCCGGCATGGTCGCCGGATTGGCCACCGTGACCCAGGGTGCGGGGTTCGTGAGCGTGCCCGCGGCGATCGTGATCGGCGCCGCGGCCGGCGCAGTCTGTTTCGCGGCCTGTTGGAAACTCAAGAACGCCCTGGGCTACGATGACACCCTGGATGCCTTTGGCGTGCATGGCGTCGGCGGCACGCTCGGCTGCCTGTTGACCGGCCTGTTCGCCAGCGCCGCCATCAATCCGCTGATCGCCGGCACGTACCAGGTTGATGGGCTGGCCGTGTCCTTGGCCGGACCGCATCAGATCGTGAACCAATTCAAGGGCGTCTGTTTCGCGGTGGCTTTCGCCGCGGGCGGCACTTTCGTGATCCTCAAACTGGTCAACGCCACGCTCGGCTTGCGCGTCTCGAAACAAGAAGAGATTGACGGACTCGACACCACCCTCCACGGCGAGGAAGCCTACGGCGCGGCGTAGCCCGCATTACACCACTCACTAAACACAGAGGACGCAGAGTACGCAGAGGAGAGGCCTGAACAGGTGAAGAGGTGACGGGGTGATCCCGAGGCGTCGGGATTCACCTGTTCACCCGTTCACCACTTCACCCCCTCACCTCTTCACCCCCTCCGCGTTCCTCCGCCTCCTCTGTGTTTAGCAATCCGTTTTAGGGCCGCGCCCGCGCCTTCAATTTTTGCTTCACAAGATTTCAGAAAAGTGGTTGCAAGAATCCGGGACGCATGGTATAAGCGCGTGGTCGTTCTTAATGGCTAGTCCATAGGGGGGCGCGGCGGGCCGCGCCACATAACACGACGCCACCGGCGAAGGAGAAGAAGCCGGCAGACACCACCAAGCCGGCAGACAAGCCAGCAGACAAGCCAGCAGACAAGCCGGCAGACACCACCAAACCGGCAGACAAGCCAGCAGAAAAGTAGTAACTCGACCTGCTAGACTGTCTCTTTCAGGCGCGAAGCAGGGAGGGGCGCCTTAGCCCTTCCCTGCTTATGCTATTGGGACCCAGTCTTTCACAAACACGCTGGAACCCCCGCCTCCCGGAGCGCGACTGTGGCTGACGCAGTGGCGACGGTCTGTCTCAAGCGCGGCTGCGCCAAGCCGCTGCATGCCGGGCACCCGTGGGTCTTCGCCGATGCGGTCGCGCGCATCGAAGGTCAGAACATCTCCCCAGGCAGCGAAGTGCGTGTCGTGGACGACCGCGGCACGTGCATCGGCCGTGGTTTCTATTCGCCCCACTCTGCCATCGCCGTGCGGATAATCACGCGCGCCGATGCGCCTATTACGCCGTCGCTCATCGAATCCCGGATTGACGAAGCCTTGCGCCTGCGCCGCGACGTGCTGCACTGTGGCACAGGCGTAGGACAGGCATCCTGCCTGTCCAGGACGCCGACAAGTGGCACAGGCTGTCAGTCCGTGAGCACGGGCAAGATGCCCGTGCTACAGGCAGGCAAGATGCCTGCCCTACCGGACAATCCCGAGTTGGCGGCGATTGAGGAACAACTGGCCAAAATCCAATCCTTCGCCGCGCTGTATGGCATGGACGCGCTCGAAGAAACAGCCGCACTGCGCAAGCGGCGCGAGGAGTTGCTCAAGAGCCTGGGAGCCGCTGCTGGGAGCGCCGGCGTCCCCGCCGGCCTTGGAGCTGGTAACACGCAGGCCGGCGAGACGCCGGCGCTCCCAGGGCGGCCCACCGATGCCTACCGGCTGGTGAATTCCGAAGGCGACGGCCTGGGCGGGCTGACCGTGGACGTGTATGGCGACTATGTGGCCTTGCAAATCGGCACGCCCGGCATGGCCCGCTGCCAGGAGACCATTCTGAACACGCTCGCGAGCCGCTTGGCCCCGCAGGCCATCCTCGACCGCAGCGACGCACACACCTGGCAACTCGAAAAGATGAGCGGGCACACCGGCGCGGTCCTGCGCGGCCAGGCGCCCGAAGCGGCTTTCCCCGTCCACGAGCACGGCCTCGAGATGCTCTGCGATCTGCGCCGCGGGCACAGCCAGAAGACCGGGCTGTTCCTCGACCAGCGGGAGAACCGCCGGCGCTTCGCGGCATTCGCCCCGGGCCGGAACGTTCTGGATGTCTTCTGCTACAGCGGCGGGTTCGCCGTGCATGCGGCGCGGGCCGGGGCGAAGAGCATCACGCTGCTGGACTCCAGCGCCGAGGCGCTCGAACTGGCGCGCGCCAACCTGGAACGGAACGGGATCAAGGACGCGGACCTGATCCAGGCGGAGTGGACCGAAGGGTTCAAGCGCCTGCGCGAGGCCGGGCGCCTGTTCGATCTGCTCGTGCTGGACCCGCCCAAGTTCGCGCGCGGCAAAGACAACGTGGCCCAGGCGCTGACCGCCTATCGCGACCTGAACGCTCAAGCCGCGCGCTTGCTTGCGCCCGGCGGCCTGCTCTTCACCTGTTCGTGCTCGGGCAACGTCAGCGAGGTCGAGTTCGAGCGCGCCGTGGCCGGAGGGCTGAGGCTGGTCGAACGCCGCGCCATGCTCCTGGAACGCCGCGGCGCCGCCCCCGACCACCCCGTCCCGCCGGGCTTCGACCAGGGCCGCTATCTGAAATGCCTGGTGCTGCAGGTCCTCTAAGTCCAAAATTCGCAACCCTTCAGTCCCCCCGGCCATCCCCGTCCACAAGAGGGTGAATGGGAAGAATGGGAAGAATGGGAAGGATGAGAACTATGGGAGGACTCATCATCATCTTTTTCCCATCTTTCCCGTTCTTCCCATACACTACCCCTGTGGGGAGGGAAGGCCGGAGGGGACTGAACGGTTACAAAAATCCTCACTTCGGGTTTTCGACGAAGTCGCCCCCGCGGCAACTCTGCAGATACCGCAGCCCGCGGACCTGGCCGGTCATCTCCAGATCCTCCCGGTAAACGGGGTCATGCCAGCCTTCGATGTCAATCGCGCCCTTGAACTTACCCATGCGCAGGATGCTGATTATATCCGTCCAGTTCGTGTCGCCGAACCCCGGGGTGCGGTGGTAGCAGAACTGCTTGCCGCTGCGGATGCCGTACTCGCGCACGACGTCCCAGAGGATCGTGGCGTCTTTGCCGTGCAGATGGAAGACCTTGTGGACCCACTTGCGCAGTTGCGGCAGCGGGTCAATCAGGCTGCCCATCTGATGGCAGGGCTCCCATTCCAGCCCCACGTTGGCGCTCGGGATGGCGTCGAACATCAGCTCCCAGGCGGTGGGCGCGTGCGCGATGTTCCAGGCGCCGGTCTGCCAGGTGCCGCCCATGTCGCAGTTCTCGAAGGCCAGGCGCACGTTCTGGTCCGCGGCCCGTTGCGCCAGCGGCCCAAAGACCTTGGCGTAGGTCTTCATGGATTCGGGGATGGGCTTGTCCACGATGCGCCCGGCGAAGCCCACGACCAGGTTGCAGCCGAAGAGCTTGCAGGCGTCAATCAGCCGCGCCCAGTCCTTGGCGTTCACCTTGTCCTCCAGCGGGTTGCCGTAAACGCCCAGGCAACTGACCACGGCGCCAGTGCCCGCGCTGTCGAGCACCTTGCGGGTTTCCGCGGCGAGTTTCTTCAGGTTCGTGTCGCCGACGTGCTGCCACCAGTTGAACTCAAAGCTCTCGAACCCGTGCTTGACGACCTGCGCCAGGTACTCGGGCTTGCCGCCGGACACCATCGTGCCGATGCGGATGTCGTTATGGCCTTTCATGCAATGCGCTCCTTTCCTCGGGTTACCTGCAATGGCGCCATGGACGACATGGACGCCATGGACTTTCACCTGTTCACCTCTTCACCTCTTCACCATCGGCTTTGGTTGCGGTTGTGCCGCGCTACGTCCTCTGTGGCTAATCGTTTCAGATCTTCTTGCCGCTGGTGCGCGCTTCGTTGATTTGCTCCCGGCTGCGGCGGCGGTAATCCCGGAGGACCTCGATCTGGTACTGCTTGCACAAGTTGCGCACGAGAACCCCGGCCTTGGTGGCGCGCAGCAGATACCAGCCTTCCATGCCGCAGTCCTTCTCCATTTCGGCTTCGCCTTTGTGCTCCGCCAGCAGTTTGGCGACTTTCTCCCCGGTGAAATCCTTGTGGACGAGCGTGCGATCCAGATCCAACGTGGCGATGAACTGTTGCGGCCGGGGTTGCTCCACGTCCTTGCGCGTCTCGCCGGTGCAATCAATGATGTTGCCGGCGCCCACGGCCACCACGTAGTAGGCGTGGATCATGGCGTTGCCATTGAGCGGCGCTCCTCCGCCATAGGCACTGGGCCAGAAGACAATCTCCGCGCCCTGCTTCTCGGCGTCCTGCCACAACTCGGGGAAGTTGAGGTCAAAGCACGTCAAGATGCTGATGCGCCCAAAGTCGGTGTCGAAGACCTTCACCCCTTCGCGGCTGACGTTGGCCCCTTCGCCCCAGAAGACGAAAACCTTGCGGTAGTAACCGGCGGCTTTCCCCTGGCGGTCCAGCAATACGGAGGTGTTGTATTGCTCGTTGCCCGCCTGTTCGCGGATGGGACAGATCACCCACATGTTGTGTTTCTTGGCCAGCTCCGCGACCGCGCTGGCCGTCGGTCCTGTGATAGGCTCGGCATTCGTGCCCGCGAACTCCTCCGGCAGGCAGGCGATGTCCACGCCCTGCGAGCCGGCCGTTTCGAGGTGGCTGAGGGCCAGCTTGAGCTTGGCGTCGTGGTCGCCGCCATAGCCGATGGGGATGGCCGCGACGCGCACCTGCCGGCCCGGCAGCTTGTCGCGTTGAATCTGTGCGCGCCCGGCCGGCTCAGGCGCGGCATCCGCGGCACAGGCGGCGCCGGCCAGAGCCATGACGGCCGCCACCCAGAGCACCGTTGGGAACAACGCAATGTGGATTGGCATGTCTGATTTCCCCGGTCATTCCTTGTACGGCACGGTCCCCGTCTTGTCCGTCACATAATTCCACTTCCTGATGTAGTCCTCCGCCGGCTGAAAATCGTCGTGGGTCTGCCGCAGTTTGCGCTGCAAAGCCCCCTCCAACTCCTCCTGCGCCGCCGCATACTTTGCGTCGCCGCACAGGTTCTTTTGCTGATACGGATCCTGTTCGTTATCGAACAACAGCCACGAGCCGGCCAGCGCACGAACGTAGGTGTAGCGCTGCGTGCGCACGCCGCGATATTCCCGTCCGCCTCGCGCCTTGGGCCATTCGCCGAAGGGAGCATAGCAGGCAATGAGCGCCGCGCCATCGCCGGGCGCAGGCCCGCCGCGCAGATGCGCGGAGAAGTCGCTGCCCTCAGCCGTCTTGGGTATCTCAATGCCGCACAGCCCGAGCAGCGTGGGCAGGATATCCGCTGTTCCGAAAGGCGTGGCCACGGCGCGCCCCTCTTTGCACAGCTTGGGCCAGTGGATCAGGAATGGCACGAGAATGGATTCGTCGTACGGGTGTTGCTTGCGCGACAGGCCCTGCGAGCCAAGCATGTCGCCGTGGTCGGACGTGAACACGAAGATCGTGTCTTCCTCAACCTTGCACTCCCGCAGCGTGTCCCACAGCCAACCGAGACACTCGTCCAACACCGCGCAGTGCGCGTAATAGCCGGCCAGGTCCGCGCGCGGCGCCTTCTCCGCAGGCACGTTCGGCCGCAAGGCCAGTTCCCCCGCCGTGTAGCGCTTGGTGAACTCCTGCGGGGCCGTGTTGTAAGGATTGTGCGGCGGACCCCACGACAGGAACAGCACGAAGGGGCCGCGGCCCGCCTGCGCGCGGATGTACTGCTGGGCTGCGCGGGTCTGAGCGCACGCGTCGTAGCCTTCCCAATGCAGCTTCGTGTCCTCATCGCCGTAATAGGGCGAACGGTTGTAGTTGTGGGTGCACTCCAGGACCTTCCAGAATTCAAAGCCGTGGCGGCGTTCGCGCGGGATGAAACTGGAGCGGCCGTGTCCGTCGAGATGCCATTTCCCAATGTAGGCCGTCTGATACCCCGCGCCCTTGAAAGCCTCCGCGCTGGAAACCGCTTTGTCGCTCAAGGTCACGTCATTGAGGAAGACGCCGTGAGTCAACGGATATTGTCCCGTCAACAGGCTGGCGCGGTACGGGCTGCAAACCGGACAGTTGGAGACGGCCGTGGTGAGCCGCACGCTGCTCCCGGCCAGCTTGTCCAGCACCGGCGTGTGGACATTGGGATCGCCGGCGAAACCCGCGGCCTGCGCCCGCCACTGGTCCGCGAAGACGAAGACGACGTTCGGTTTCCGCTCCGGCTCCCCTCCCTGCGCCTTCCCCGCCAGCGCCCGGACAAGCAACCCCGCGGCTGCGGACGCGCCCGTGGCCTTGAGCAAGTCTCTGCGAGTCATAAGCGCAGCACTTTCGTCCTTTTTGGCGGTTTCGCAACTTGAAACCGGAAAGTTGAAACTAAGGAGACTTGAAACCTGCCGCTCTATGCCTGAGACTATTGAATCCATGCGCAAGAAACTGGGCAGGAGAATCAACTTGGTGGGCGCCGAAGAACCGCCGGAGCAGACCGGCGCATGCGTGTTCGACAGGACGTTCGCGGCCTCGAATGAGCTGAAGAATGAAGTCCTCGACGCGCTCCTGGCCGAGTTGCTCGCCCGCGGCGCGCTGGCTAAGCCTGGAGAGGATATGCAGGCGCGCCTGTGCCTTGATGAGGCCCTAGTCAACGCCGTGATGCACGGCTGCCAGTACGACGCCTCCAAGGCCATCCGCGTGCGCGCATATTGCGGGGCCGCGAAGTGGAGCGTGCTGGTTGAGGACCCCGGCGGCGGCTTCCGCGAAGAGGATTTGCCCGACCCCAATGCCGCCGAGAACCTGCTGGAAGAGAGCGGCCGCGGCATTCTCCTGATGCGCGCCATGATGGACGAGGTCAGTTACTGGCGCGGCGGCTCGGCCCTGCTGCTGAGCAAGAAGCGCTGACAGGTGACGCCATGGACCATGTTTCAGTCACATCCATAAACGTCGTCCCGGCCATGAACCGGCTGCGTGATCTCGAGGCCATCCTGGCCATCACGCGTGAGATGGCCGCCGAACCGGACTTGAGCCGGCTGCTGGTGATGCTGGCCGCGGCCTGCTCGAAAGTCCTGAAAGTTGAGCGCACCAGCATCTGGGTGGTGGACCGCAAGACCGGCGAGCTCTTTACTCGTGTGGCCGAAGGCATGGCTGCCATCCGGGTGCCCAAAGGCAAAGGCATAGTCGGCGCCGTCGCTGAGAGCGGCGAGCGCGTCCTGATCCCCGACGCCTACGCCGATCCGCGCTTCAACCCCGAAGTGGACCGCAAGTCCGGCTTTCATACGCGCGAAATCCTCTGCCTGCCGCTGAAAGACGTGGAGGGCCAGCGCGTCGTCGGCGTGCTCCAGGCGCTGAACAAGAAGAACGGCGTGCTGGACACTTACGACATTGAGTTGGCGTTTCTGATAAGCGCCCAGGCCGGCGTGATGCTGGAGCAAGCCGCGTTGCGCGAGGAAGCACTGGAGCGGAAGCGGCTGCAGGCCGAATTGGACCTCGCGCATTCCATCCAGCAACGCCTGCTGCCCCGCCAGAGCCCCCAGGTCAAGGGCCTGGACGTGGCGGGCGCCAACATCCCCGCAACGGAAACGAGCGGCGATTATTTTGATTACATCCCGCTGCCCGGCGGACGCCTGGCCGTCGCCATTGCGGACGTGACAGGCCATGGCCTGGGCGCGGCCCTGGTGATGACGGCGGCCCGGGCTTACATCCGGGCCTTATGCGAAACGGATACCGAGCCGGCCAAACTGGTGAGCCACGCCAATGACCTGGTGGAGAAGGACCTGGAGGGCGGCAACTTCCTGTCGCTGTGCGTGGCGGTCTTCGATCCGGGCGCCGGCGCGCTCACTTACGCCTCGGCAGGCCATGATCCGCCCTTGATTTACCGGCCCGGCGAAAACGTTTTCGCCGAACTGGACTCGACGGGGCCGCTGCTGGGCATTCTGCCGGGGATGCAGTTCGAAGCGCGCGGCCCGCTGCCGCTCCAGAGCGGCGACGTGCTGGTCTTCATGACCGACGGCCTGTTTGAGTGCATGAACGCGAACGAGGAAACCTTCGGCAAGGAACGGCTCAAGGAAGTCATCCGCGCGCGCGCCCAGGACAGCGCCGCCGCGATTCTTGCCGCGCTGCTCCAAGCCACCGCAGATTGGACCGCCGGCCGCCCGCAACGCGACGACATTACCGTGGTCGTGGCCAGAGTGGGAGACGAGTTCGGGGCCAAAGAACAACTGCCACAGAATTGAAGATTGCAATTTGCAGTAGCGGCCGCGCCCTCATGTCCGCGGCTCGGACAGCAGCGCCACGACGGCCTCGGCGACTTCCTCCGGCGTGCGTCCGCCAACGGGCACTGCGACATGGCGGGCCTGGGCGTAGGCCGTGGCGCGGGCGCGAGCCAGTTCTTTCAGCTCATCCAAGCCGGATTTGGCGCCAGCCAAGAGTGTGGGGCGGGTCTGCGCGGTGGCGGCGTCGCCTGAGACGCGCCGCCAAAGCTCCTCGGCATCCGCAGTGAGATTCACGACCAGGCCGTTGGCGCGCAAGGCCTGCACATTGCGGGGATCCAGGATTGCGCCCCCGCCACAGGCAATCACTGTCTTGTCCCCCGCCGCGCACTCTTGCACCATTTCCGCTTCCAGTTTGCGGAACAGGGTTTCGCCGCCGCGTGCAAATATCGCACTGATGGTCGTGCCCTGCCGCTCCTGGATGAGCACATCGGTGTCGAGAAAAGGCCACCCCAGTTTTGCGGCCAGCAAACGGCCAACGGTCGTCTTGCCTGAGCCACGCATGCCGACAAGCACAAGGTTCATGTCTCTCAACCCTAGTCCCGGACAAGTGTTACGATCATCAGGTCCACAATCCACAACTCCATTCCCAGAGTAATGTTGAAGGGCAAGAAGATTTTTCAGTCTTCTTGACAACGCGGGCGGAGAGGGTATACTATTACGCCTTTGGATTCTGGCCCGCGCATCCGCTGGCGGGAAGGACACTGCGCAATCTGCCAGATTCCGGGACCGCGCCGGCGCAACTTGCACAGGCCGGAAAGAAGAGCCGCGCGGCGGGGTTCTGCTTCTAAGAAAGGCACAGTGCGCCGTTCTGGCATTGCCGGAGACACAATGGCCAAGGTCAAGAGGAGTGCCAGCATAGCTTCACGGCGCGGTGCCACCACGAAAGCGGCGCCAGGGAAAGGCCGCCGCCGCCCTCAAGTCCCTGCCAAGCTGCTGCCCAGCAAGAAGCAGAAGGGCTCTCATCGCCCGAGCGAGAGCAAGGTTGTCAAGCCCAAGGAGGCCAAGGTTTCCCAGCCAGCCCGAGCTTCCGGCTCAAGGCCGGCGGTCAAGGCCGCCCCCAAGGCCGCCCCCAAGGCCGTCCCCAAGGCCGCCCCCAAGGCCGTCCCGCGCAAGGCACTCACCCCCGAATTGGCGCACATCCGCGCACGGCTGCAAGCACTGCTGAACGAGCGGCGCCAAGACATTGACCAGGAAGTCCGCGGCGCCAGCGAGCGCGATCTGGCCCATATCAACGATACCTCGGACATGGCCAGCGACGCCGCCGATGGCGACTTGGCGCTGCGCATCGCGGAGAGCGAAACTGTTGAGGCCAGCGAGATCGAGCGCGCCATCGAGAAAATTGACAACGGCACTTACGGCCTCTGCGAGATGTGCAACAAGCCCATCAATGCCGAACGCATGCAGTTCCTTCCCTACGTGACCCAGTGCATCAAGTGCCAGGCCCTGGCCGAAATCCGCAAGCGCGAACACGGCGAAGAACTGGATGACCTCGCTGCCGAAACGCCGGAACTGGATGCGGAAAACAACTGACGAGGGATTAGGGGCGAGGGGTTAGGGATTAGGGGCTATACTGTGGGCGGCTGAAATCTAGGCTTTTTCTGCCTCCGGCTCCCGGCATTAGACTTCAGGCATTGGGTATTGGTTGCGAACGGTGAGGATGAAGACTCTCATCCCTCGTCCCTCGTCCCTCGCCCCTCGCCTCTCATCCCTCGCCCCTCGTCCCTCACCCCTCACCCCTCACCCCTCGCCCCTAATGGCTAACTGATGACTTCAGGCCTTCATGGCGGTGTAAGTTATTAACGGCCGGGAGATGTCGGCTGGAGCTCTAGGATGCTCGGGAATTTGGCAAAACACCTCGCTCCTTGGTGGTGGCGGATCATTCTTATTATCTGTGCTGTGCTGCTCAGCGGCGGCGGCGGCCTGTATCTATTGACGGGCCGCAGCCCCGCCGCTGCAGCGAGCAAACTCACTTCGGCCGTCGGCGACTGGGAACCGGTGAAGCGCGGCAACTTCGAGATCCTCTGCCGCGAAGAGGGCGAACTGCGTGCGGTCAAGGTCACGACCTTGACATTCCTGCGCTGGGGCAAGATCAGCTTCCTTGTCCCTGAGGGCTCGGTCGTGAAAAAAGGAGACAAGCTGGTCAGCCTGGAAACCAAGGACTTGGAGGAAGAGGTGCAGCGCAACGAGGAAGACCGGGCCGCCGCCGAACGCGACCTGGCACAACGCGAGCAGACCCGTGACCTGGAAACCAAGCGTCTCAACACCGAATTGGCTTCGGAGAGGGAAAAGGCGGCGCTCGCGGCGCTCAGGGAAAGAGAACTGCTGGCCCTGCCGCTTCCCTTGGACAAGATAGAAGCGGAA
>JBEKKG010000205.1:0-9834 GCA_050010835.1 Planctomycetota bacterium | reverse complement strand
GATGAGTGAGCGTAGCACTTCAACGAGGTCCGGCGCACCCGCGACCACTCACCAGAGTATTCTGAACATGCGGAGCCTGCGGCACTGGATCAGCGTCGTCAGCTTGTTGCTCACGGACATCGCGACATTTGCCTTGGCAACCCTGCTGTTCCGGGTGGGCCATACGGTACCGGCGCTGCTTTTCTACCGAGGGTTATTGCCGATCAAAACGCCGATCGTCAAGGCAATCACGGTAGCGCGCAAAATGGTAGTCACGGCGTTGTCCTTATTCTACCGCGATCCGCCCGCCGCCATCCCGCCCCTGCCGGCGGCGCCTCCTCCAGGCCAACCTGCCGCTGTGCCGGAAGCGAAACCGGACGCGCCAATGTCACCGGAGGAGGCGGTCGCGGCGCTCAAAGCGCTCTTTGCCACTCCCGCGGCCGCGGCCGCGGAGCTGGACAAGACTGCTCGGGACCCTGGATCCACTGAGCCGCCCAAGCCGCCCCAGGGCCTGGTCAGTGCGGTGAATGTGCCCCCGGAGATAGGCACTCTTATGGCCATGCTGGGCGTGGACAGATTCGTCAAGATCCGCGGCACGTACGATTTGGGGCAGTTGGAGACGACGATCCTGTCCGAAAAAAACCTCACGCGCGACGAACAGTTCCGCATTATCCTCAAGACCCACAGCGCCTTGATCGAGATAGACCAACGCAACCAGGCCCGCTTCGGCCCCTTGCTGCAGGGGCTGTCCCAGGCGCTGGAAGACGAGAAGTGAAAAGCACCATCCACCACAGAGACACAGGGGCACAGAGAAAGAACTTTCGATTTTCGATTTGAGCCTGTTCGGCGGAGCAATCGAAAATCGCAAATCTAAAATGTCCTCTCTGTGTCTCTGTGGTAATAGTTACAGGCGCATGAAGCAACCGCAATTCACGCTCTGGCCCTGGGGCACCCTGGCGGTGGCCGTGCCGGCGATGGCGTTGGTGACGGCCTTCATCGCGGCACAGCAATCCCAGCAACTCGAGGATGTCTTCACTGTCTTCTTCGGCGTGCTCGCGGCAGCCAACGCGTACCTCTTTGCCATGGGCATCGGCGACTTTGGCCGGAGCATAATTGCGATTCCCTGTGGGGCCGTGGCGGGTTTCCTCGCGGTGCGGATATTCGCTTATGCGCCTGTTAGCGTCCTGTTCCTGCTCCTCGTTGGGTTCTACATGGCACGTTTGGGGCCTGGGAAGATTGCCCTGGGGTGCTTCGCAGGCTTCCTCGCCCTGCTCACTCTTGCCGCGGCGACAGGCAGTGGCGGCGGCGGAGGCGCAGCCGTATTGTGCGGGCTGTGCGCTTACCCGTTTACCTGCGCTTGCGTCGCGGCCACAATGCCCTTGGAGAACACCAGCGAGGGTGTCGCGGCGGCTGCCACGGTGGGCTTAAGCGCCGCCTTGCGGGGGATGATGTTCGGCTGGCCGGCTTTCGCGGTTTGCGCAGTGCTGGCCAGCGCGGTGCGGAGTTCAGGCCCGCCGGCGCCCGCGGGCCAGAACATGGACAATGGGATTCTTGTGGCCGGCGTCCCGGGCCTCCTGGTCGCGAACTACTTCTGCATCAAACAGGTCTTCACCGGCATACACCGGGTGGAGGTCCCCGAGAAACCGCCGGAGGCGGGACCTCCCCAGGAACCCGCGCCTCCGAAAGAAGCGCCTTACACCAATCCGGGGGCGGTCTGGCTGCCGTTGCCTCAGCCCAAGATCAAACTGCCCGAAGATGAAGCCGGGGAAGAACACCAGGCAGAGGATAACTCGAATGCGTGACGCACTGGCATAAAGCGTGCGTTGGCCTTAGAATCCGGGCGTGTAGATTTGCCTCTGAAAATGGTCCTGCGGAGAACTTTGCCAGCCCATGCCGCCCCCGCCAGCCGATGCCCATGACACCCCCCAGGACAATGCGCCTGCTCCCGAAAACGCTCCCGTGCCGGAAGGCGCCGCTGCCGGCGGCGCACCGCCGCCGGAGATGGAGCCCGCGCGCGATGTCCACGGCGGGCGTGTGGCGACCCTGCTGATCGAGGAGGAACTCAAGCAAAGCTACCTGACCTATGCCATGTCGGTCATTGTCTCGCGCGCCCTGCCCGACGCGCGCGACGGGCTCAAGCCTTCGCAGCGCCGCGTGCTCTGGGCCATGAACGATCTCAATCTGCGGCCCAACCACAAGCACCTGAAGTGCGCCAAAATCTGCGGTGAGACCATGGGCAACTACCATCCCCATGGCGACCTGGCGATCTATCAATTGCTCGTGCGCCTGGCCCAGCCCTGGAACATGCGCTACACCTTGATTGACGGCCAGGGCAATTTCGGCTCCATCAATCCCGATCCTCCCGCGGCGGCGCGGTATACCGAAGCGCGCATGACCCAGGCCAGTGTGGAGATACTGGAAGACGTTGAAAAAGACACCGTCGAGATGGTGCCCAATTACGACGAGCGGCTGATGGAACCGACGGTGCTGCCCGGCAAGTTCCCCAATCTGCTGGTCAATGGCGCGCAAGGCATTGCGGTCGGCATGGCCACGCAGATTCCGCCGCACAACGTCACCGAAATCTGCGACGCGCTGGTCTACCTCATCGAGAACCCGGACTGCTCCATCCACGACCTGATGAAGTTCGTCAAAGGCCCTGATTTTCCCACCGGCGGCCTGATCTGCGGCAGGCAGGGCATTGATGAGGCCTTCCTCACCGGCCACGGGCATCTGTCGGTCCGCGCCAAGGTCCACTTCGAGGAGGAGAAGGACCGCGAGCGCATAATCGTGGACGAGATCCCGTACCAGGTCGGCTTGGAGCGCCTGTGCCAGAAGATCGTCGAGGCCGTCAAGGCCGACCGCATCAAGGGCATCAGCGACGTGCGCGATGAAAGCAGCAAGGAAGGCCTGCGCGTCGTGATTGACCTCAAGCGCGGCGAGAACCGCGAGGTGGTCCTGAACCAACTCTATAAGTACTCGCCCCTGGAGACCACCTTCGCCGTGCACATGCTGGTCCTGGTCCGCGGGCGCCCGCGCGTGCTGAACCTCAAGCAGCTCCTCGAACAATACCGCGAGCACCGCAAGGACGTCATCACCCGCCGCACGCGCTATCTGCTGGCGCAGGCCGAGGAACTCGCGCACCTCCTCGAAGGCAAGATCATCGCCGTTGACCACATTGATGAAGTCATCAAGATCATCCGCGCCGCCAAGGACCCCGACACTGCCCGCGATGCCCTGGTGGCGCGCTTCGAGCTGACGGTGCGGCAGGCCAAGGCCATTCTCGACATGTCCCTGCGCGCCCTGACCGGCCTCGAACGCGACAAGCTCAAGGCCGAGTACGCGCAGGTCCAGGACCAGATCCGCGACTACCAGTCCATTCTTGCCGACATCAACCGCGTCCTGGACATCATCAAGGAAGACCTTTTCGAGATAAAGGAGCAGTTCGGCGACGCGCGCCGCACGCTGATCGTGGGCGAGGCGGGGGAGCTCTCCGTCCAGGACCTGGTGGCCGACGAGGTCATGGCCGTGACCATCAGCCACAAGGGCTACTGCAAGCGCGAGCCGCTGGCCAGCTACCGCTTGCAGTCGCGCGGCGGCAAGGGCATCATCGGTTCGCGCAGCAAGGACGACAGCGACTTCCCCGAACACCTCTTTGTCGCCAGCACCCACGACTACCTGCTCTTTTTCACCAACGACGGCCGTGTCTACTGGCAGAAAGTTTACGACCTGCCGCAGCTCGGCCGCATGGCCCAGGGCCGCGCCCTGGTCAACTTGCTGGAACTGAAGGAAAACCAGAAGGTCGTGGCCATCGTGCCGGTGGTGAATTTCGAGGAGGACGCCTCCATTTTCATCGCCACGCAGCGCGGCTTCATGAAGAAGTGCGCCATCAGCGAATACCAGTTCCCGCGCCGCGGAGGCATCTCCACGATCGGCCTGGAAGAAAACGACCAGGTGATCGCGGCGCGCTTCGTCAAGCGCGGCCAGGAAATCGTCCTCTGCACCAGGCAGGGCATGGCCATCCGCATTGACGAGACCGTCGTGCGCGACATGGGCCGCACCGCCCGCGGCGTCCACGGACCCAGGCTTGAACCGGACGACCGGATCGTCGGCGTGGTCGTGGGCCAGCCCGGCGATTACCTGCTCACGGTCTGTGAAAAGGGCGTGGGCAAGCGCAGCCAGATTGACGAGTACCGCAAGACCGGCACGCAGCGCGCCAAGGGCGTGATCAACGTCAAGATCACCGAAAAGAACGGGCCGGTGGTGGACGTCATCGCCGTCAAGGAAGGCGACGAACTGATGCTCATGGCCGAAAAGGGCAAGGTCATCCGCACAAAGATCGAGGACGTCCGCGAAACCGGCCGCAGCGCCATCGGCGTGTACCTCATGGACCTGGAAGCTGATGACAAGGTAGTCAGCGTGGCCAAGATCGCCCGCGAAGAGGCCGAGCAGGCCCATGAACAGGCCGAAGCCATCAAGGCCGAACAGGCCGAGCAAAAAGAGCGCGAAGGCAACGGCAAGAAGAAGGCCGGGGAGCCGGCCGTGGAACAGGCTGTCAGCCTGCCGGCTGCGCAGGTTCCCTCTCCCCCGGCGGGAGAGGGTCAGGGTGAGGAGACCGCTGCTCCGCCGCAAACAGAAGGCACCCCGGACAGCGTTAAGGAAATGCTCAAGCGGGCGGAGGAAGAGCAGAAGAAGAAGAAGGAGAAGGGCGAGGAGCAGAGCTGATTCGGGATTTTAGATTTTGGATTGGCACGGGGAGCGGCGGAAACGGTAGGGGTGCCTGATGATAACGGAGATTCAGATAACGAACTTCCGCGGCATTGCCAACGGGACCGTAAGCGGTCTAAAGCTGCTGACGGCCCTGGTGGGCGCGAGTAATTCGGGGAAGTCAACGATATTGGAGGCGCTGTACCTTGACGGGTGCCGCGGTCACCTCGCGGCGTTGGCGAAGGTTGCTAGAGTGCGCGGCTGGGTTGGGCCTGAAACAGTTCGAGCGATAACCTATAGAAACCGGCGACAATGTGTTATCATGGCTAATCAGAGATGGAAACTTGAACTTGATGTCGGACAAGACGGTAAGAGCATAAGTGTACATTTTTGGGAAGACATTTATCAACCGAAGAAAACATTGCTCAGTTTCGACGATAGTGGCGGAACCCCCTCAGATAAGGAGAACAGGCTGGCCCTGGATGCCGTTTTCATAGACATCGGTACTATTCACGAGGTAGAAGGATTCGAGAAACTCTATTCTGACGCGATTGAAACAGGCACGGCTGTGGAGGAACACCTCACGGCGCTTTGCGCAATGCTCCGTGCAGCCACCAAGCAGCTTCGGATTCTGGTCAAGGATAATAGGCCGCTTCTTTACACTATTGATCTCCACGGTTCTTGCGCTTTGCATTTCGCTGGCGACGGCATGCGCCGTTTGTTCAAGGTTGCTTGCTTCTTGGCCGTGGCAAAAGGGCGCCTGGTTCTCATCGAGGAGCCCGAATGCTTCCAGCACCCAAGGGCCTTGGAGGAATTGGTTAAGTTGATTTGGGTTGCCATAGCCCAAGGAACACAGATCGTCTTCAGCACTCATAGCCTGGAGTTGCTGGCCAAGGTTTTCGAAAAACAGAAAGGGCGCGACTTGGACAAAGCCTGCCTCATACGCACGCGCCTTACAGATGGCAAGCTCATTACGGGCGTCATTGACGGGCCGGAAGCTTCAGAGCGTCTCGAAGATGTGGGCGAGGATCTCCGGCAATGAAACAGAGCTTGATCGTCGTCGAGGGTCCGGATGACCTTGCCGCCTTGCGGGAGCTTTTCGACCGTTGTTTTGGCGCCCAGAAGGGCGGCGCCGTGGCCGCGCGCGAGCACGCATTCCGCTGGAAGGATGCTGAAACCAGGATTCTCATGGCCAACGGAAAGGACAAAATGCCCAACTTAATCGCCCACAGAATTCGCGACCTGCCAAGCGCCGACTGGCCTTTCACGCAAATGGGTATTTGCTTTGACCCCGACCGCCATCCAGACGAGCAGGTCCTTACTTGGCTCAGAAAGAACTGCAAAGTTGAGGCGCCCTGGAACGCGGATGGCATGTGTCAGGCTCGCGTTGCGGATATGAATCTGGAGATTGTAGCCTTGCGGTGGGACCTTGGACCCGTCTTCGACCAACTGAAGGATCTCCGCAACCTGGAACGTGTTGCACTCGCGGTGTTGGCGAAAACCGATCCCAGCGAAGGCAAGCTGATCGAGGAGTTGCTGGAGAAGGTTGACTCAGCCAAGAAGCCAATATCCTGGAAAACCGCCTTCCGCCTGTGGGCCGCGATCCGCTATGCCGACAGCGACCCGGACACCGGCGGCGCAATGGCCCATGTCTTTGGCCAAGACCAAGCCACCCGCAACGCCCTTGCCTCCGTGATAGAAGACTCCGTCTTCTTCTCCCGCCTCAAGCGCTTTGCGGGCGCAGTCCCGGCCTGACGGCCGCTGAAACCTGCTGTTCAGAACGTGAGCGGCCCGCAAAAGGTGTTAGGCATAACACAGGCTCATGTTCATGCCTTCTCTTGACCGCCCGCTGGACTGCCGCTATCTTGAGAGCCGGACTATTCACCCCAGGAGCCCAGAGCAGACTGGTGAATCTTGATTCCTTGGCCAGTCAATTCCCCTGCTGTCCTCTGTGTCCCTGTGGTGAAGAAAACATGCGGAGAACACTGCGATGGCCATAAACCCCGAGGACAATGCGGTCCCAGGCCAGAAGATTCCTCTCCATTACCACTTCAATATGCTGCGCGACACGGCGCGGATGCAGGCCTTCAAGGAGGCGCTGGACAAGAAGGTGCCCGCGGGCGGAAAGGTCCTGGAACTCGGCGGCGGGACCGGCGTCCTGTCATTCTTTGCCGCCAGCCGCGCCTCCAAGGTCTGGTGTGTCGAGAGAGAACCTGAGTTGGTTGAGGCCGCCAGGTACTTTCAGACCCTCAATCCCCAGTCGGCCAAAGTCGAGATCGTGGCCGGCGACGCTTTCGAATATCTGCCGCCCGAGCCTGTTGACGTGGTGGTCTGTGAGATGATCCATGTGGCCCTCTTGAGGGAGAAGCAGGTTCAAGCCATCAGTTGTTTCAAGGAGCGTTATCTGCGCAAATTCGGCAGCTTGCCGCTCTTTATTCCGGAAGCGGCCTTCCTGGCGGTGCAGCCGGTCCAGCAGTCTTTTGACTTCGCCGGTTTCCAGGCCCCAGCGCCGTATTTCTTCGATCCGTTGGCCGAGCAAAAGGACACGGTGGGGCTGGCGCAGCCGTTCGTCTACTACATGCTGGTCTATGCCAAGGAACTGCCGTCCCGCTTCGCCTGCGACACTGAACTCACGATCCAGACGCCGGGCACGTTGAACGCCCTGAGATTCATCACCAAGAACGTCGTAGGCATTCTGGTCAACGAGAACCGTGCAGTCGAGTGGTTCAGCCAATACCTTGTGGCGCCCGTGCCAGCGCCTTTTAAGGTTCAGGCCGGAGACAAGGTCCAAGTCCGTTTCGCTTATGACGCGGGCGCACGGCTGGAGTCCCTCACCAAGGCGCTCGAAGTCACCCCGGTGGGGGAGTCTTTCATCTCCCTGTAGGCAAAGGGAGGTTGCCGGGCCGCGCCGCTCCTTATATGATTCTCTTGCGGTTAGAGCGTGGATTTTACTGGGTCATGGAAAGTGGATGAAGAGCGTACGCCCGCTGGTCTCCCGTGGCAGGACCTGTCCCGCGATGCGCTCATCGCCAATGCGCCGCGGGTAGCCTGGCAGGGCAAGCAAGTACCGGCGCTAGGCGGCATTCCGCTGGTGGCGAAACTTGGCCAGGGCGCCATGGGCGCGGTCTACTATGGCGTCCATCCGCGGCTGGAAGTGGAAGTCGCGGTCAAGGTCCTGCCCTTTCACCTGGCCGCACAGCACCCCGAACTGATCCAGCGCTTCTTCCGTGAAGCAAAAAACGCCGCCAAAATAAAGTCACCCCATCTTGTCACGGTCCTGGACGTTGATGAAGAGCAAAGCATCCACTTCCTCGTCATGGAGTATGTCGCCGGCAAGTCCGCACGGGAGTGCCTTGCGGAAGTCAAGGAAACGGGAAGGCCTGGGCTGGAAGAGGGCGAGGCGCTGAGTATTTGCGCCGCCGCTGCGGCCGGCCTGGCCGCGGCGCATGGCAAAGGCATCATCCACCGCGATATCAAGCCCGACAACATCCTCGTCCCTTTTTGCGAGCCCCCCGTTGCGCGCGCCGGAGAGGCCCAGCGTGCCGGCTTGAACTTTGCCGCGGCCAAACTCACCGACCTGGGCATCGCGCGCAACGAGGAACACGGCCATTCCCTGACCCTGGCCCACGTGTCCCTGGGCACGCCAGGCTACATGGCGCCGGAGCAGGCCGAGGATGCCAAAGAGGCCGCCAAGCCGGCCGACGTTTTCGCGATGGGAGCCACTCTCTATGCCCTGCTCGCCGGGGCTGCCCCGTTCCAAGGCAGCACCTTGTTGAAGGTTCTGCGCCGGACGGCTGAGCAACCACACACGCCCATCTGGGAGGTGCGGCCGGAAGTCTCCCTGGCCACGGCGCAACTGCTGGACCGTTGTTTGGCCAAGAAACCTGGAGAGCGTTATGCGGATGGCACCGCCCTGCGCGAAGCGCTCGCGTCCTGCCAGGCGAAATTGCTCGCCAGCGGCGCTCCCGCCGCGCCACCCCCCCAATCGCCAGGGCAACCGGCTCCTGCTTTCTCCTTTGCGCCCACGGTCTTCGCCGCCGCCAAGAGCGTACCCAAGCTGCCGGGCCAGAAACTGGCGCTCGACCTCAGCCGCGGCGTCAAGCTGGAACTGGTCCTCGTCCCCGCCGGCGCCTTCCTCATGGGCAGCCCCGAGACGGAGAAGGACCGGGGCCTGGACGAAATACAGCACCAGGTTGCCCTGAGCAAGCCGTTCTACATGGGCAAGTACGCAGTGACACAGGAGCAGTACGAGGCGGTGATGGGCCACAACCCGAGCTTTTTCAAGGGTCCGAAGCACCCCGTGGAGAGGGTGCCCTGGAACGACGCGCAGCAGTTCTGCATTAAGGCCAGTGCGGTGACCGGCAAGACGATCCTTTTGCCCAGCGAGGCCCAGTGGGAATACGCCTGCCGTGCCGGCACGGCGACCAGGTTCAACACGGGCGGCCAGGACAGCGCCCTGGAACAGGCCGCCTGGTTCGACCGCAATGCCGACAGGCGCACGCACCCCGTGGGGCAGCAAGAGCCGAACGCCTGGGGCTTGTTCGACATGCACGGCAATGTGTGGGAGTGGATGCAGGACTTCTATAGCGAAAAGTATTACGCGGAGTCGCCGCCCGTGGATCCGCGGGGGCCCGCCGAGGGCAGAGCGCGTGTGCTGCGCGGCGGGAGCTGGGATTGCGCCCCGGACCGCTGCCGCTCGGCGCGCCGCGGCAGCGGCTTCCCCGGCATTCGCGCCAACAATCGCGGCTTCAGGTGCATGGTGGACTTGTAGCGCCCTTGTTTGAAATCTCGGGCCGTTCGGTCCGAGCCCCGACCTAGGGAGTTCTTCCATCAATCCCATTCTTCCCATATTTCCCATAGCACGTAACGCAGCGCTCCCCGTGCCCGCTTGCTTACGCGCAGGGCTCAGAGACTGAACGGTTGCCAAATTCAGGAATAGAGACTGGAACAGCAAGGGTGCGGCCGTAAACTGCCGGCGAAGGAGGGGATACCGTGAAAACTTGCCTGCGTTGGGTGTGGGCGGCAGTAGCCGCGGCCGTGGGGTTCATTGCCGCTGAGGAGGCCGCACCGGATGCCGCGGGCGGTTACCGTGTCCTGAAGAAGGAAGTATTGGGCGGAGATGGCGGCTGGGATTATCTCTCGATAGATGCC
>JBEKKG010000204.1:0-9836 GCA_050010835.1 Planctomycetota bacterium | reverse complement strand
TCAGCAAATGTACCGCGGGCGTCCCGCCCGCCCGTGGCAGGCCGGCAGGGCGCGAGGACGAAGGCGGGCGGGACGCCCGCGGTACGCTCTGGGCCACGCATTTACTGACATGCACCCGGCCCTCGTACCATTGTGGTGCGGGCTTCCAGCCTGCACCCTTCTTGCCTCCTCAATCTCCGCCCTGCCAGTGCAGGCAAGATGCCTGCACCACAAGTCCGGCCCTGTCCGGCGGCGGCTTGTGCTTGACGCGGTGCCACTTTCCACAGACAGTGCCAGCCGCCTCGCGGGAAGCGGGCTGAAGAACATAGGGATTCAAGACCATGAACTGCTTCACTATCCGGCTGCTGGCGGCGTCCGCAGCCGTTCTCGCCTGTCTCGAGACGCTGCCAGCCGCAGCCGAAGACAGCGGCCCTGTTGTCAAGGCCGGCGCCGGCGGTTATCTCACCGCACCTCCCAAATCCTGCAAGCCGCTGCCCGAGACTATTTACAAGACTGCGGACCTGAAAGGGCCGATGCTCACCGGGCAATGGTGGAGTTCCCTCGTCTGGCAGCAGTACTCCCAGAACCTTTTCGCTCATCCTCTGGCGCTCACCTGCGCCGCGAGCGGCTTGGCGGTCAGTTATCCCGGCGCCGATGTCCACGGCGCCGCAGCGGGCATCTTCGGCAGCGGCAGCGGCAAGGACGGCGATCTCAAGCTGGGCCACTCCGCCGCGGACAGGTTCCCGCAGGCCGACTGCGGCGGATTTTCGGATTGGTTTGTCACGGCCGTTTTCCAAGCCGGGCAGGCGTCGCTGCGCGCCAGTTTCGGCCACGGCAGTCCGTTCGTCTACTGCCTGTACGCCGGCGGCGATCCGACTGTGAGCTTCAGCAAGGCGCCGCAGCTCTGGTCGGGCAACGGCAGCGCCGCTGTCCTGGGTGTCACCGCCAATGGACACCATTATGGCTTGTTTGGCGCAACAGGTTCGACGTGGAGCGGCCTGGAAGGAACTAAGTTCACCAACAATGCCAACGGCAAACCTTACTTCTCGATCGCCCTGCTTCCGGACAACCAGCCCCAAACGCTGGCCCTGTTCAAGAAATATGCCTACGGCCACGTGACGGATACGCGGGTGGAATTCAAGGCCGAGGGCGGCTTCGTCAAGGCTGCGTATAACTTCACCGTGCAACCCTGCGAGGGCGCCGAGAGCGGCACGCTCTTCGCGCTGTATCCGCATCAATGGAAGTATGCCACCAGCAAACTCACCGATCTGGTTTATGGTTCGGTGCGCGGCGCGATGAAGGTCGCTGAGGGAACTGGCTTCACGACCGAAGTTGCCATACAGGGCGTCCTGCCAATGCTCCCCGGCAAAGGCATTCAGGACAGAGAACGAATGCTCGGTTACCTGAAGGCCGAAGCAGCCAAGAAGCCCGCCGCCTTCGGCGATACTTACTGGGAAGGCAAGCACCTGGGCGAACTGGCCACGCTCAGCGGCATCGCCGAGGCCGCGGGCGCGCCGGAATTGCACAAAGTGTTCCTGGACGAGATCAAGCGCCGCCTGGAGAACTGGTTCACGGCCAGCCCCGGCAAGGACCAGCCGGTGTTCTACTACAACGCCACCTGGGGCGCGCTCATCGGCAGCCGGCCTGGCTATGGCAGCGACAACCCGTTGAACGACCACCATTTCCATTACGGCTATTTCATCCGCGCGGCGGCCGAGGTGGCGCGCGTCGAGCCGGCTTGGGCCGGGAAATGGGGCGCGATGGTCAAGCTGCTCATCCGCGATATTGCGTCGCCGGACCGCCAGGACCCGCTGTTCCCTTACCTGCGCTGCTTCGACAAGTACGCGGGCCACTCCTGGGCTTCCGGCGACGCGAACTTCAGCGACGGCAACAATCAAGAATCGTCCTCCGAATCCATGAACGCCTGGTATGGCCTGATTCTCTGGGGCGCGGCCACCGGCGACACCGCGGTGCGCGACACCGGCCTGTTCCTCTACAATACCGAGCGCACGGCGGTCGAAGAGTACTGGTTCGACGTCTCGGGCACGAACTTTCCAAAAGATTACCCCAACGTGGCGCTGGGCATGGTCTGGGGCGGCAAGGGGGCGTTCGGCACGTGGTTCTCCGCCGACATTGACTGCATCCACGGGATCAACTGGCTGCCGTTCACTCCGGCGTCGCTCTACATGGGCCGCTTTCCCGCCTACGTGAAGAAGAACCACGACCGCATCGTCGCGAAGCGCAGCACCGGCAAGGACTACAACACTGGCTGGGGCGATCTGGTCATCATGTTCTACGCCCTCCACGACCCCGCTGCCGCCGCCGCCTACATAGATGCCACGCCCAACTGCAAACTCGAAGGCGGCAACACCCACGCTTTCATGTATCACTGGATTTACACGCTCAATAACCTCGGCCTCAACGATGCGGGCGTGACGAGCGACTACCCTGTCGTCAACGTTTTCAAGAAAGACGGGAAGAAGACCTACGCGGCCTACAACTACAAGTCCGCGCCGCTGACCGTCACTTTCTCCGACGGCGTCAAAATGGTCGTTCCGCCCAAGGCGCTGCTGACGCTGCCCTGAGCGTGTCCTTAAAATCCGCGCTTGGGTCTGTGTCAGTTGGGTTGCATTAACGCCTTGCCCGCTTGAGTTCGTACCACGGATGTGGCCGGATCCAGATTCATCGGGGTTCCGCCCGGCCTCATCCATGCAGCCACGGTGAGCACGGAGGGGGCTGCGCTGATGCAACTTCTGTCTACAAGCAACGTTATGAGGGACACACCAGTACGGAAGGCAGTCAACTTTTGAAACGTTTTGTCGCATGATTGATCGGTTTCTGCACAGGGTTTGCAGGCCCTTTGCGTGAAGTCTGAAGAGCTTTACCAAGGGAGTGGCGTCAACTGGAGGTAGGTGGACACAGTACCCAATTCCACAGTTCCGTTCCGCAGAGTGTCGGGCGCTTCGGAATTGAGTGTTGTGTCGCCCGATTTCCCCAAGCCCCGTTGGCGGATCTTTACGCCTCTCGTTCTTGTAAAGCCTTACAAATTGGGCGACTTGGTTCTCGTATATCTCATTCATAGTGCGTTCAAAGTGCGTGATTTGTGCCTGATTCCTGCGCCATTCGTGCGTCATCAGTGCGTCATGGGCGCGCCATTGCTGCGCTGTCATTGAAGCAGCGCCAGTGGGGAGCGGAGCACACAAGCCCTTCTCTGCACACTCCCACATTGCGGGGCGACCCAGTATGGCGATCCGCTGGATCGCCTGGCGACCCGGAGGGTCGCCCCACTGCATCGTAGGGCGACTTGCCAAGTCGCCCCACAGAGTGGGTAGATGTACTGCAGCCGTCCCGTCCTCCAGTGGCAGGCTGGCAGAGCGCGAGGACGAAGGCGGGCCGGACGCCCGCAGTACGCTCTGCTTCCCTTGGGCGGTCAAGGCACGGACCGGAAACTGCGCCGGCTCGCGACACCCGATGCGGACGATGTTCTTGAACTGTGGTACTTGACCCATGTTGCCTTGTCCTACCTATATAATACGTATGGCGGCGCGAGGATTCGGTTTTGGCGAAGGCTCTGTGAAAGCTATAGACGGCTTAACTCAAAGGCCAGCAAGGAGATAACTTTTTTTATTTTTTCTCCGGATTTTTTCCAAGACATGCTCCAAAGACACCAGGTTATATCATGGACTGTAATAGGCTGGAATATAAATCCTTGGACACAAGACGCATTTCCCATCCTTAAATGCAACCAAACTGACACAGACCCTTTTTCCCGTTGAACACGCAATTGGCCCTTGACAGTTATGAGCATATGTTCATAATGTTCCCGCAGGAGAGATGAGATGTCCCGGCCTACCTGTTGCCGACTGGTTGCCAATGCCCCGGGTTGCACCTTCTTCAAACCCCGCGGCGTGCCGCTGTGCGAACTGGAAGTGGTCACTCTAGGTCTGGATGAGTTGGAGGCGTTGCGCCTCGCCGACCTGGAAGGGCTGTATCAGGAGGAGGCCGCGACAAAGATGAAAGTGTCGCGCCCCACCTTTGCCAGAATCATCGAGACTGCCCGGCGGAAAGCCGCTGAGGCACTGGTCAAGGGCAAGGCTCTGAAGCTCGAAGGAGGAAACGTCATACTGCACGGATCAAGGAGATTCCGTTGCGCGGCATGTCAGCACACTTGGGGGGGCCAGCACGGAAAAGGCCGCCCGGCGGCTTGCCCCAAATGTGAGAGCCGCAACTTGCGCCGCGCAGAAACGGACTGCGGCTGCGCGCGCCAACGTGGCATGGGCCGCGGCAGGCAGGGCCACGGTTGCTGCGGACGCCAGGGGCGCGGTCGGCCTTCAGGCGCAAGCACTGCGGACAAGTCGAAGATTGTCGAATCAACCACTAGCCAGGAAAGGAGCAAAGCATGAAGGTCGCATTGGCATCGGAGGACGGGCGCACTATCTCGGCACATTTTGGCCACTGCGCTTGTTTCATCATCATCACGGTCGAAGACGGCAAGGTGGCCGCAACGGAAATCCGCAGCGTGACTGGCGCTGGTGCAGGAGCGCCCCACAGGCATGGCCAGGAGCATGAACACGGCCAGGGGAATGGCGCCTGTCATTGTCATGGCGCTCAGGGGCACGCAGGCCGCATGCCCGTGCTGGAGGGCTGCGATGCGGTGCTGAGCCTGGGAATGGGACCGCGCGCGGCTGAGCACCTCAGGGCGCTGGGCATTCGGCCAGTGGTTCTGGCGGAGTCTATGGAGCCGGTGAAGGCGGCGCTGCTTGTCGCCGAGGGCGGTTTTGAGGAGCAAGAGGCCGGCGCGCATTGTTGCTGCCGGGAGGAGTAAAGCGTATGCGCTATCAAACTGTGACGGCGTACTTCCTGTCGGGGACAGGCAATGCGTACCGCGTGGCCACGTGGTGGGGTGAGGCCGCTGCTGGCCGAGCAGTTGCGGCCTGCATCAAGCCGCTTGCACTGGCGAAGCCCGAGGAAGAAGTCGGAGTTGGCCCGGAGCACCTCCTTGCCCTGGTCTTGCCCGCGCACGGTTTTACGGCGCCGTGGACGATGATCCGTTTCGTTCTTCGTCTGCCCCAAGGCAAGGGCACGCATGCTTCGGTCATGGTCACGCGAGCCGGCACGAAGTTCGGGCCGCTTTTCGCGCCAGGAATGGAAGGCACCGCCGGCTGGCTGCTGGCCCTGATCCTGTTCTGCAAAGGCTACTCTGTGCGCGGTGTGCGCGGCGTAGACATGCCGTTCAACTGGATGTTCGCCTACTGGGGTATGCGCGAAGACAACGCGCGGGCAATCATCAACCGCAACCGGCCACGGGTGATGAAGTCCATGGAGCAAATACTGGACGGCAAGCGTTCGCTGGGCGGCTTCTTTTCGCTGCTGCTCGGCTTGGTGCTGGTGCAAGTATCTCTGGTGTACCTGGTCTTTGCGCGCTTTGCACTGGCCAAAGTCTTCTTTGCCTCTAACCGTTGCAACGGCTGTGGCGAGTGTGCGCGTAACTGTCCTGTGCAGGCGCTCCGCATGGAGGGCGCCGCCCGGCCACGCCCCTACTGGACCTTTGGGTGCGAAAGCTGCATGCGCTGCATGGGGTTCTGCCCGCAACAGGCCATCGAGGCCAGCCAGCCTCTCATAGTGCTCATGTATTACTTTTCGGTCCCGTGTGGCGCCGTTCTCCTTGCGTGGCTGACAGCGCAACTGCCTGCACTCAAGGGGTTGGGTTCCTGGCCTGCGATCCTCGTCCTCGCCGTCCCATACTCCTTCCTTGTCTACTGGCTGACGCATCGCGTCGTGTCTTGGCTGATCCGCATTCCGGTGCTCAATGTGCTTCTCACCTGCACGACGCTCACGCACTGGTATCGCCGCTATCGCGAACCGGATGTGGCCGCAGGCGAACTCAAGTGCGGAAAGGGACGAACGCAAGGAGCAGCAGGCCCGGCCGCCAGCACCACCTGCCCCTGAGGACAAGCAAGTTGCGGGCGATGCGTCTCACTGCCTGGCCATCTTCGTGACGGTATCCGAAACGGCTCTGATCAGCACGGTCATCGTGCCCCACGCGAAGGGCAGCCATAGCGGAATGCCCAGGAACGTGGGGCTCGAATACTGCCAAGCGCCGGAACGCACACCGATCGTCTCGCCTAACGGCCCCAGAATCGCGCCCAGGAGATAAAGGATGATGACAGGGCTCCTGCGCCAGAACCTTACGGCAAGGACGGCGCCAGTTGCGATGAGCAAACCCGTCAGCAACAGTGTACTCCCGTGGCACAGCGCGATCTCCACGGCACATGCGGCGAAGACCACAGCCTCCAGGCTCAGTTCTTTTCTGGTTTCCCCGGTGAGACGCATCGCTATCCCCTGCTGTTGACGCGGTTGATGCTTCCCCTAGCGCGCTTTTCTTCTTGAGGGCGGCCCAGCTTTGCCTCCCACTCGTTTCTTTTCGGAGTGCCGATCGTGGGCCACGGCGCTGCGAGCTTCCATCAAGAGCAGCCCAATCGTTTTGCGGTACTCTGCCAGAGTGCGCACCCAGCGCGACAGGCAATGC
This sequence comes from Planctomycetota bacterium, assembly GCA_050010835.1. GTDB lineage: Bacteria > Planctomycetota > SZUA-567 > H5-PLA8 > H5-PLA8 > JAPLOD01. The sequence goes on along the minus strand of JBEKKG010000204.1, from coordinate 3,328 downwards.
CGCCCCTCCGCACTCGCAGTGAACACTCGTTTGCTTGGGCCTGTCTCAGAGCGAGTCCAGGCAGAAACCACGTATCCCCGCCTCTCCATGCGCCTCAGGCAGCGGTACACACCGGTGGTGTCAGGCCTTTGCCCACGGAACATCGGCATCTTCGCCAGGAGGGTGGCGATCTCATAGCCGTGCAGGCTGCCTCGTGACAAGACGATCAGAATCGCCGGATGCACCAGCTTGTCGAGAGTACCACCAGAACAGGGGCACTGTTTCGCCATCGTTCTCCTCCGCCAACTCCAGACGAGCAGCTACATGACCATATCTTATACCGCAAACAGCGCTATGTGCAATGTGAGTTGAAACTTTGCGGCATCCGGTAAGACTAGACTGGAGGAGTCGTGGATGCCGCGGATGATTCCAGCCAGCAACCAGGCTTCGAGAAAGGAGCGAGAAATGTCGGCGAAGGCGAAGGAGTTTTTCGAGAAGTTCGGGCAGGACATGGAGAAGATGAAGAAGTCCATGCCGGACACGATCAGGGGTTTCGGCGGCCTCTTTCAAAGTGTCATGAAGGACGGCGCGCTCAAGACCAAGGAGAAGGAACTGATCGCCCTGGGCATTGCCGTGGCTCAACGCTGTGCTCCGTGCATCAACATGCATGTGCAGAAGTCCCTCGCTGCCGGCAATACCCGCGAAGAGATTCTGGAAGCCGCCGGCGTCGCCGTGGTGATGCAGGGCGGGCCGGCGTACACCCATATCCCTGAAGTGCTGGACGCGCTTGAGGCGCTCGGAAAGTAGCACACATTTCTAGCCACAGAGGACGCAGAGGAACGCAGAGGTGACTGGAATAAAAGAATCCCAGTAGTTCTTCCCCTGTGTCCTCTGCGTCCTCTGTGTTGAATGAGTGTTGAGAACTGCAAGCTAACCGCGTTGCGCAATGAAATGGAGGAGAAAAATGAGTGCAGCAATAGTGCCGGTGACAGACAGCAGTTTTGCAGCCGAGGTGGAAAAGCACCCTGGCGTGGCGCTCGTGGACTTCTGGGCCGAGTGGTGCGGGCCGTGCCGCATGATCGGGCCTGTGCTGGAGGAGTTGGCCGGCGAATTCGAGGGCCAGGTCAAGTTCACCAAGGTCAACGTGGACGAAGCCAGCGATACCGCCGCGCGCTTCGGAATCCAGTCCATCCCTTGCCTCGTGCTTTTCAAGGACGGCCAGGAAGCAGACCGCATCGTAGGCGCGCAGAGCAAACAAACGCTGAAGAAGTGGGTGGCGAAGCAGGTGGCTTAGCTCACAACGGCTCGCCAGCGGGCTTGCGCGACAGCGCGGCGAGCAGGCGGTAGTCCTCGCGTTCCAGGTTGGCCACGGCACGGGCCAATTGCGCGTAGGCCGGAGGGAGCGGCAGGCGTTCGGGTTTCTTCAGGCGCTTCCCCAGGAAACCGTAACGCACGATGCAATAGACGGCGCGGAAAGCGTCCTTCAAGCCGATCTTCTTGCCTTCTTCATAGGTGCGCCCGCTGTATGAAATTCCGACCTCGTAGACGCGGCAATCCATCCTGGCGATTTTGGCCGTTACTTCAGCCTCGAAGCCGAAGCGCTTCTCCCGCAGCTCCAGGGCCTGGATGATTTCGCGCCGGAACAACTTGTAGCAGGTCTCCATGTCCGTCAGGTTCAAGTTGCTGGCCATGTTGGACAGGGTCGTCAAGAGCCAGTTGGCGACGCTGTGCCAGTAATACAGAACCCGCTGCGGCCCGTGGCCCTTGAACCGGGAGCCGAAGACCACGTCGGCATCCTCGGCCAGCGCAGGCTCAAGCAGCCGGTAGAACTCGCGCGGATCGTACTCCAGGTCTGCGTCCTGCACGATCACGAATACGCCCGCGGCGTGCCTGAAGCCCGTGGCCAGCGCTGCTCCCTTGCCCGCGTTGGCCTCATGGTAGAGCGCCTTGACGCGGGGTTCCCGCGCGGCCAAGGCCTTCAGCACTTCGCGGGAGCCGTCGGTCGAGCCGTCGTCAACCACGATGACCTCGATGGGCAGGTCCACCGCCAGCACTTTTTGCGTGAGGCCCTCCAGCGTTCGCGCTTCGTTGTAACAGGGCACGATCACTGAAAGCAAAGGAGGAGGCGCCGTGCCCGGGCGACCTTGCTCGGCTTGAGACTGTGCAGATCCTTCGGACTTTGGCAGCTCCGCCATGGAAATCTTATATTGGCCGGGAAAGGAGGCCGCAAACCCAAAAACAGGCTTGAGGCCTGAGATCCGAGCCGCGACCGTGAGGGAGCGAGCACTGGGTGCGCACCGGTAGGTGCTATGGGACTCATGGGAAGAATGGGAAGAATAGGAGCGGTTCCATACTTCCCATTCTTCCCATACTTCCCATTGCACCCGCCCCCCCGTGACCGCTTGCTTACGCGCGCGGCTCAGAGGCTCAGTTACTTCGGCGCCGCAGAACCGAGCCTCTCCGCCGCAAAAGCCCGCACTTCAGCTTCGGGATCGTTGGCCGCCAGTTCCTTGAGGCACTGCACCAAGACTTCAGACTGCTTGAATGCTGGCCCAAGAGCCTTCAGCGCCGCGAGCCTGACATTGGGATCGGGGTCGCGCAGCCCCTGCAAGTACAGCCTGGCGTTGTCCTCCCCGTGGGGCGGGTTGCCAACCCGCCCTACGTTGGCGTTGGCGCGCGCCGGCAAACGGTACTGGAACACCGCTGCGCGCACGGCTGGAGAAGTGTCCGCCAACAAGTGCAGCACCAGCTTGCTCGTCCACTCCGCGCGCACATTGCTCGCGCCCAACGCCCGAATGGCGCCTGAACGTGCAGGGGCTTTCTTAAAGGAGCCACACAAGCGCACCTTGGCTTCCAAGCTCATTTCCGGGTCGTTCATGCTCAGCCAGCCAGCTTGTTGTTCAACGGCCTCGTTGCCGAAATCGAGGCACAGGCTGCCCACGGCCGCGATGGCCTGCGTCATCTCGGGCGCCTGGCCGGTGGAATGTACCAAGCGGTCACCCAAAGCCTCCAGAAGGCGCACCACGGCCGCCGGCGCCCGGTCTCTTAGAACGGGCTGCGCAACTGCGGCCAGTTCGGTGCTGTACGCCAGCCGCCCGACAGCTCCCGCAGCGGCAGTCTGGACGGCTGCGTCCGGGTCTTCGAGGAACGCGCGCAAGGCCGGGCCAACTTCCCAGAGCAGGCGGAACGGCTCCCCAGGACCTTCGGGTTGAGCCCCCCGGCGGTCCTTGTAAAGCGCTTCAAGTGCAAGGCGGCGCAGTATGGGCGAGGGATTGTTCGCGGCATAGGCCATGAGGTTGTTTACCAGCGAAGCCTCGTCCGCTGGTCTTAACGAAAACATGCCGCCCTG
>JBEKKG010000203.1:0-9879 GCA_050010835.1 Planctomycetota bacterium | reverse complement strand
TCCCTGGTCTTCAAGCCGTCGCGGCCAGAGGTAGCCGCGGTCTGCCTCGCCAAAACGGCCAAGCTGGTCCCAAATCCTGTCCTGCGAAGCCCGGATGCGGATCGTGTACATCCGCTCAAATTCCACCCGGGCGGGCATGGCCACTCCGGATTCGGCCAACATGCGGGCGAAGGCGGCGCGTTTGAGCTCGAACTGCTCCTTGGCCACGCCGGTGGTGAAGCGCCCGAAGCCTTCCCAGTTCAGACCGAAGAACAGCTCGGTGAGATGGTTGCGCAGGGTAATCAGCGCCCCGCCGGTGAAGATCCGCCACAAGGCCACGGGGCCCATCATCATCCGGAAAATGGCTTCATACTCATCGTCGCCGCTGGCGATCTTCCAGAGGATCTTCTCCAGGCTGCGCTGGGGAGCAGGCGTGTCTTTCCTTTCTGTAATCACCGCCTGATAGAGAATCCGGCTCAGCACCGATGAGCCGAACACGAGCCGGTGCAGGTGAAACACCAAGGCTGCGAAGCGGTTGTCGCGGCGGAACTGCCGGGTCAGGGGCGTGTAGGTCTCCCGCAGGCTTTGCACATCTGCGCCGCAGGTGAGCAGAGCTTCCGCCAGCGCGCGGGCCGTGTCATGCGCCGACCTGAGGCCGTCCTTATAAAGCCGGGAGGCCACCATGTCCCCCACAGCCGCCGTCCGTTCCGCAAAGGGATGGCCGGCAGGTCCAATCACGAGATGCGGATTGCAGATGCAGGCCAGCCGGAACTGCGTGCGCGCCAGCAGTGTGGAAATGTGCGGCAACTCCAGGAAGCGCTTGATGATCTCCTGGTTCTCCGCCGCTCCGGTGGAGGCGTCAATGCTAGGCCCCACCAAGACCACCGTGATGGAGCCGCGCTTGGGCAGCAGGGAGCACATTTCCAGGCGCAAAGCCTTCGAGCCATACTCCACGAAGTGCAACTCGCCGTCCAGATCAGTCGGGACTTCCTGCTTGGTTTCCAATTCGAGAATCAGGGCTTTGCGCAGCCGCGGCAAGACGTAAGCAGGGTTCAAGCGCCGGAACACCTGCACTAGCGGCCACTCAACCCCGCGGCTTGCGTTGCAGGCATTGACCCCGCCCGCGAACACAACGAAGTCCGCCTCCAAGCGGCTCTCAACTCCCGCGCCGCGATAGCATACCACTGGCTTGCGGCTCTCCGCATAATAAGCGTCGTACACCGTGCCAGCGACCAACTCCGCCCCCTCCTGGACAGCGCGATCCAGCAAGAACGCATCGAAGTTGCTGTAACGTTCCTGCCGCGGCGCGAAAGGCCCGCCGCGCACCACCGATACGACCTCGCGCTCCCCAGGCACATCCAGTTCAATGTTCTTCCAATAGCCCTGGACGGTGATTGAATGAATGCGGTTTTGAACCACCTCCGGCGGCAACCGCAGATCGAGTTTCCTCAGCGCGTCATTCAATTTTGGGGAGATGCCCCCGGCAGAATAACCGCACCTGTTCAACTCTACACCGGCTGAGCAGCACGCCGCCCCGCAGGGCGCCAGCCGCCGTTCGAGGATGACGACTCTTGTTTTACGCCCCAGTTCCCGCGCGCGCTTGAGGAAATGGATCGCGAAGAAAGCTCCCGAGGGACCGCCGCCGATAACGGCAATTGTGCTCCCTTCCTCCAGAACACTTCTTTTGCGGGGTTCGCCTTCTTCCATATAAGAAGCTCCCCTGGCAGGTCGCTGCCCAAGGGCATACACTAAGAAGACGTGTTTATCAACAGGCTTTAGGCATCGGGCATCAGGCTTTGGGGGCGTACCAAAGCCTCAGCCTCATCGTAGCAGGAGTGTCTGGGACATGATGAAGCAGGCAAAGACGGCCAGCAGGAACATCACGCCGCCCAACAATGTCGTTACTATGTAGAAAGAGCGCCCTTCCACCGCCTCCGCCACGGGTACTGCCGTTTCGGCTCTCTCTTGCCGCCTCATCACCTTGGGCAGTTCGATGGAGAGCATTTCTTCCGCTTCAAAGGCTTTTAGACTTGTCGTCATGGCTCACCGCCTTTCGTGGTTTGCACCGGCCGCCTCAAGGACCTCCTCGGCCATCTTCTTGAGTGCGGGCTCTTCTGCTTGCTGCAAGGAGTTGGTTGGGGCTTCCCTGTCCACCGTTTTACCTGTCCGCAGCACCACGAAAGCAGCGGCGCCCAAGACAGGCAGGAGCATCAGACCCATCTGCACGGTAGTGACCCAGTCGAGGTAACCAAACTGGTACCAGCTCAAGGCGACGCTCAACGCGAAAACCAGGACCAGACACCCGACCACCCAAAGCGTTGCTTTCTGTAAGCTGTTCATGGCGACCTCCTTACTCGAGAATGAACCTTTTCTGTCTGTCCCTCATGCTGCCCTTCACGGGGAACCTTGTTGCATTCTGCGGGCCAGATAGGTGAGATCGGAGCGATTGTGTAAGTGCTGTTTTAATAAGGAGATATGTGATTGACAGTCAAGCCGTTGTTCCGGTCATTCCATGCCTTTTCTTTCATTTTGAAATGCTCTGTGCAAGGCCTTAATGGATAAGAGGTTGCGATATTGCACTTTGGACTAGGCTTTCCCTTCGGGTGCTGCGTCCGGATTCTTCAAGCGGTGCCGCCACAAGGTGGTGGGGGAGACACCCAGGATGCGGGCGACCTGTGCTTGATTGCCGTCGCAGTGTGCTTGAACAAATTGGATGTAGCGGTCGGTTACTTCTTCGAGCGTGGGAGGAGAGGAAGCTTCGACGGTGAATGCCGCGAGGCCGGGCGTCCCGCGCATTTTTTCCGGGAGTTCGGAGAGGCCCACTCGTTCTCCAGGTCTCACGAAAATCGCGGCGCGCTCCAGCACGTTCTTCAATTCCCGGACGTTTCCGGGCCAAGGATACTTGCAGAGCAGGTCCAGGGCTTCGGGTTCGATTCCAGCGATGGGCTTCTTGATTTCCCGGGAGAGGCGGCCAAGGAAGTGGAGCGCCAAGCCCGCGATATCTTCAGTCCGCTCGCGCAAAGGAGGCAGCCGCAGATGGATCGCCCCCAGCCGGAAGAAGACGTCCTGCCGCAGCTTGCCTTCTTTCACCAGTTGCTCCGGTTCCTTCTGAGCGGCAGCGAGCACGCGGACGTCCACCACGGTCTCGCGCGCGGAGCCCAGCCGGCGCAGTTTATGGTCCTCAAGCACCCGCAAGAGCTTGGCCTGGGCGTCCGGCTTGAGTTCCTCGATCTCGTCCAGGAAGAGGGTGCCGCCCTGGGCAAATTCGAGGTAGCCGCGCTGGTCGGCCACCGCTCCCGTAAAGGCGCCCCGGATGTGTCCGAACAACTGCGAATCGGCGAGCGTCTCGGGCAGTGCCGCGCAGTTGAGCGCAACGAAAACATTCGCGTGGCGCGGGCTGTTCCGGTGCAGGTAGCGGGCCAGCACCTCCTTCCCCGTGCCGCTCTCCCCGCTAACAAATACCGCGGCGTGGCTGTCGGCCACCTTGGCGGCCTGCTCGTAGAGCCGCTTCATCACAGAGGACTCACCGAGCCAAGCTTCCTCCTGGCCTTCCCGGACTACTTCGCGCAGAGAATCGTTTTCGAGGCGGAGGCGGCGGCTTTCCAAGGCCCGGCGAACCGCACCACGCACTTCTTCGCTGGCGAAGGGCTTGACTAGAAAGTCGTAGGCCCCCTGTTTCAAAGCGTGCAGGGCGGTCTCCACTGTCGCGTAGGCGGTGACCATCACCACTGGGATGTCGGGGTAATCGGCCCGGATGCGTTTCTGGCATTCCAGCCCATCCATGCCCCCTAAGCGGATGTCGCAGAGGACCAGGTCGAAGTCCTCCTTCGCCAAACAAACCAAGGCTTCTTCGGCCGAGGGCACCCCGCGCACCGTGTAACCTTGCGGCTCCAGCGTGCGGGCCAGGGAACTGCGCATTCCAGGCTCGTCATCCACTACGAGGATCGAGGCCGCAGACTGTCCCATGCTACCGCTCCATCTTGCCTATGCGCACTCAAGCAACTTCGCCGTGCCGCTCCGGTGCGGCCCCGTTGGGGCCGGCGGGCAGCCAGACGCTAAAGATCGTGCCGTGTCCTGCGGGCATGGTCAACCCTGTTCCCGCTGGTGTGGCGGTCTGGTTGGAGGCCACAGGCTGGAGCGCCTGTGCCACGCTCGTCTCCGCTTCCGTGCGGGTCACGTACTGCATAGTTCCCTCGTGCCTTTCCACGATGCGCTGGCTGATTGCCAGGCCCAACCCCGTACCGTCCGGCTTGGTGGTAAAGAACGGCTTGAAGAGGCCTTCCCGATGCGCCTGCGGAATCCCCGGCCCGTGGTCTTCCACCTCGATGAATTGTCCGCGGGCATCGGAGCGGACGCGGATGCGCACCACGCCCCCATCGGGCGTTGCGTCCACGGCGTTGTGGAACAAGTTTAGCAGGAGCTGCAAGATGTGCCTGGGACTGCACGGGCATTCCGCCATGCCCGGCTGAACCTCGCAGGCGACGGTGATGCGCCGGGGTTCCCATTTGAAGCGCAAGTGGCGAATGGCCTCCTCGGCCAGAGCGCCCAGCGCGCAGGGGCGCCGTTCGAACTCCTTTTCCCGGCACAGTGCGCGGATGTCCCCGGCGATCTCGCGGCAACGCCGGGCGTCTCTAGCAACGTCTTCGAGGGCGCCCCTTTGCGGGCTCTGCCCCGGCAAGGATTCGAGCAGGACCTCGGTGTTCAGGATTATGTTGGTCAAGGGGTTGTTGAGATCGTGGGCCACGCTGCCTGCGACCAGCCCGATTCCGGCCAGCCGTTCGACCCTTTTCAGTTGCTCGTCCTTGCTGCGCAACTCGCCGACGCGTTCGGCTACCGTCTGCTCCAGCCGGCTTTGATGCGCCAGGAGGCTATTGTGATGCCGTACCAGGTCCTCCTGCATGCGGTTGAAGGAGCGGGCCAGCAACGCGGTCTCGCGCGGGCCCGCCTCGACGACGTGCCGGCCGAGGTCGCCATCGGCGATCTGGCGGCTCCGCTCAGCCAGTTCCTCAAGGGGCCGTGTAATGCCGCGTGCAATGGGATGGCAGAACGCCACGGCTACGATCACGCAGAAGAGGGTCGAGAGTGCCACCATGAGCAGCGCCGAGCGCTCCCCCGACCGCGACGCCGTCTCGATCTCCCTGGCGCGGCCCATTAGAGTCTCGGCCATTTCGCCCGTGACCTGGGAAAGCCGGTGGGTGGGGCCATCCACGTCCTGCGCCCAGGCCAGTAGAGGCGGCTCTCCTTTCGGAAATGGGGCGGCAAGGACGGTTGTCCCCGCAGTGCTAATTTTGTCGAGCGCGCGCAGGACCTCCTGAGCCATCTCCGGAGGGCGCTTTTGGTAGCCGTGGCAAGCGGTGGCGGCGCACGTCCTCACTTGGCTTGTGACATCCGCCATCTCCTTGCCGAACCGCTCGGGAGCACCGTCTTTGTGCAGGAGCATGTCCACGGGATCGGAGAGGCGGGCCAGAGACACGTTCAGCGCCCGCGTGCCTTCGATGGCGGCGCCAATCCGGCGCAGCTCGCTGGCATTGCGGGCCATGGTGGCGACGCTGTTGTAACCGATAATGCCGAGGAGGATGGCTTCCGAGAGACCCACCAGAAGCACAAACACCACGATCTTCGCACGGATAGACATGGGCGTTCAGACGGCTTCTCCCAGAGGTTCCGGCATGTACTCCGCGAAGCGCTCTGTAACCTGCGGAATGGACTCATCAATCCCTTCTTGAACCTCCCAGATCGAGACGATCGGGAAAAACCTGGCAAAAAGCATGTAGAGCAGTGCGAAGGCCGCCAGGCAGCCTGCGGTGATGGACCACTCGACCCATGTTGGGGTGTAAATGCCCTCCGGCCACGGCAAGCGCGGGTGCATGAGCGTGGGGACCACGATCAGATATCTTTCCAGCCACATGGCGATGACAATCAGTATCGAGGCAACTACGCAGCCCTTCACACTGCGCCCTTTCGGGAAAGCCAGGATCACGGCCGGCACGATGAAGCCGCCCAGGATCATGCCCCAGAACGGGAGCGCATAGGGCCCCGTGACTTTGGCCATGACCGCCGCCATGATCATCGGTTCGTTCCCCGTGATCTCGACGAGGTAGATGTTGAAGGTGAAGTAGATCATGAGGCAGGTCATCGTCAGGAGGATGAGCCCGAGGTTGTTGAAGTGGACATCCTTGAGGATGCCTTCCAGGCGGAAGGCCCGGCGGATGATCGCCATAGCAATCATCAGGGCAGCCAGGCCGGAGAAAATCGCCCCGACGACAAAGTAGGGGCCGAAGATCGTGCTGTGCCAGCCCGGCTGCAAAGTCGTGGCGAAGATGTACGACACCACCGTGTGCACCGAAACCGCGATCGGGATAATCAAGACCGCCATGACGGAAATCATGAACTCCAGGTGTTTCTTCTGCCGCTTGGTTCCCCGGTATCCCAGCGCCAAAAGACGATAGAGCCAACGCAAACGGCCTATGCCGCGGTCGCGCAGGATGGCCATGTCCGGGATGAGCGGGAGATAGAGGTAAATCAGGCTGCCGGTAAGATACGTACTGATGCAGCAGACATCCCACAAAATCGGCGACTGCAAACGGCCGTGCTGCAGCACAAACAACAGCCGGTCCGGACGGCCCAGGTCAATGACCACGGAAAGCCCGCCGAAGATCAGCGCGAAGACCGTGATTACCTCGGCGCAACGGGTGACCGGCCGCCGCCACTCCGCCCCGGAGACGCGCAGGATCGCCGAGATAAGCGTGCCCGCGTGTGAGATGCCGATGAAGAACACAAAGTTCGCCATGTAGATGCCCCAGTACACGGGCCGATTCATACCCGTCACACCGAGGCCGTCGTTAAACTGGCGCACGTAGGCGTAGACGCCCCAGCCGAAGATCGCAGACAATACCGCCGCGGCGAGATAGAAACCTCTTCCTGTCCGCTGCAAGGGGGCAAAGATTCTTTCCACTTCGAACGAGAAACCGTCTCCTCTCGCCCCACCCTCGCCCCCTGAAGGTTGGGAAGGATGAGGGGCGCCGCTCGCGTTAACTTCGCTTACTCCTGCCATTTGGCCTCCCGCAGGTAAACCGCTTTCGGCTTCGTCCCCAACTCCTCCTGGAGCCGGAAGGCGCGCGGGCTGCGCGCGGCTTGCGAGACCTCTGAGTCAGGATTGTTGAAATCGCCGAAGGTGATGGCCTCCGCCGCGCACGACTGCGCGCAAGCCGGCAGTTTGCGCACGTCGGCGTCGGTCAACTGGCGTCCTTCGGCGTGAGCTTTCTCACGGGCCTTCCGAATGCGGTGATGGCAGAGGGTGCACTTCTCGACAACCCCCCTGGGGCGAGTCGCCACGTCGGGGTTGAGCTGGCTCCGCAGTTCCTCCGGCCAGTTTGGCGCGCGCCAGTTGAAATAGCGGCGCGTGTAGGGGCAGGCCGTCGTGCAGTAGCGGCAGCCGATACAGCGCGCCCACATCTGAGCCACGATACCCTCTTCGTTGTAGTACGTCGCGCCGACGGGGCAAACCTTGACGCAAGGCGCGTTCTCGCAGTGATTGCAGGGGGTGGGAATGAACTGGGTGTGCACGTCCGGATACTTGCCTTCCACCACTTTCAGCATATCCATCCAGTATATGCCGCGGGCCAGCGCGGCTTCTTCAGGCCCGGCTACGGGGACATTGTTTTCCGCCCGGCAAGCCACCGCGCAGGCCTGGCAGGCCGTACACTTGTCGAGATCAATGACCAAGCCCCACTTGGGCCGGAGCGTGGCCTCCGGCGTCCCATTGGAGGGAGGCGCAGCGGCTGCCCACAAACGCCGAGCCAGCAGCAGCGGCAAAGACAGGAGTACGGCGCCGCCAGCCGCCAACAACTGTAAAGCGCGCCGGCGCGCGGGAGCCGTGGCGCGAGCCTCTGGCAATTCAGAGCCGCGGCCGTAAGGGAGTCCCGAAGCCTCGGGACTTGCTGACGCGCGCGGCTCAGATTCAGGCAGATTCATCCGTTGAGGCCTTTCGAATTCTAACTCGCGTGCCTTGCAGCGCGAAGATCCCCGCCAACGGATCGCTGAGGTTGGCAAGAATCCCGTAGCCGCCGCTTACCTCCTGCTTGGACGGCAAGGGAGGCAAGATGCCACGCCCAAGAGGCAGGGAGGCCGTCCCCACGCGGACCCCGGGGTGCTCGCAGACGCGCAGCCGCCGCTGTCCCGCCGGCGACTCGACCCACGCCCACTCCCCATCCCGAACGCCTAGCCGCTGGGCGTCCACAGGGTTCAGCTCGATCTGCTCTTTCCAAGCCTGCCGCCCCCCTAGCGGAAGCTCCTGGAGCCAGGGGACCTGGCGTGCGCCGCCTTCCGCATAGTCAATCGCCCGATAAGGCACCAGGATGAACGGGTGCTTGTCTGCCGTGCCTGCCAAGCGCGGCGGCTCCCAATGGGGCAGGCAGAGGTCATCACCGCGGGTAACTACTCCAGTGGCCGCGAGATGCTCATCCAGTTGCGACTGCGGGTAAACCTCCGCCAGCCGTGTGGCGATCCCCTGGGAATAGAACTCGAACTTGCCGGAAGGCGTACGGAAGGCTGTTTCCCACTGCTCATAGGAAACACCCGGCGCCCACCAGCCGCCGGTGCGTTGCAGCTCTTTGGTTAACTCCGGCAGCTCCGTGGCAGCGGGTGAGCCGCCCCCTCTCCCTACCCCCTCCCGCGCCAGGGAGGGGGAAAGGGGGAGGGCCAGGAGACCTTTCAGTCGCTCCAAGCAGGCCTCGCGGTAGTCCTTCCAAGCGAGGGCCTTGTCCGTTGGAGCGCCGACAGCCTGGGCCAGCTTTATGACCAGGTCACCCGTGGCCAGCGTGTTGTATAGGGGAGGCACGACTGGTTGGCGCAGCCCCGTGCATGGATAGCCCACGCTTGGAGCCGGCTCGACTATTTCCCACCGCTCCAGGTACGTATGGTCCGGCAGCACTAGATCCGCCCAGCAGGTGGATTCATCGTGCAGCGGCGAGCAACTGACCACGAGAGGCACTTTTTCGAGCGCCTCGATCCAGCGCTGTCCCTCGGGCTTGGAGAAGACCGGGTTGGATTTGTAGAGGATAAGTGCCTTTACAGGGTAGGGCTTGCCGGCAAGCAGGGCCTCCGGCAAGCTCTGGATGGAGCTTCTCCCCAACGGGCAGGCGGAGCCCCCGGCCCCATCCAGCCGCGGCGTCGTACGGTAAAGCGCGGCGACCTCGTCCAGTTGCACAGCCGGCCACGGCGCCAGCGGGGCGGTCCGCTGGACCAGCAGTCCTCCCGGCCGTTCCAGGTTGCCCAGCAGGGCATTGAGCGCATGGATGGCCATCGCGGTGCCAAGGCCGTTGGTGGCGGCGTCAGCGCCGCCGTCGTCCAGGACGATCGCGGGGTGGTGCTCAGCCATCTCGTGCGCCAGCCGAACAATGGTCTCGACGGGGACACCGCTCAGGGATGCAGCTTTCTCCGGCGGATAGTCCTTGAGCAGCAGGTCGCGGAAGCCACGGTGCTGCTTGCCGTTGGCATCCTTCCAGTCTTCGAAGCCGAAAGTGTGATCCTGGAGGAAAGCTTGATCGCAGAGCTTGTCCCGAACAAGGACGTGCGCCAGACCGAGCGCCAACGCCCCGTAGGTTGCCGGCTCGATTGGCACCCACTCGTCGGCTTTGGCGGCCGTCGTGGAGAAGCGCGGCGAGACTTGCACCAGCTTCACCCGCTGCCCTGGCAGCCCGCGCCGCAGATAGCTGGACGCTCGCATAAAGTGAATCGTTTCGCACCACGACTCGAAGAGGCTTGCGCCCAAGCTCAAGACGTAACGCGTGCGTTCCCAGTCGTAAGCCGGCAGCTCCGGCACGCCCTGCATGAAGGACATGGCGAGCATTTTCCCGCCATCGCTCATGGAGCGGTGATCGAAATGGTTGGGGCTGCCGT
>JBEKKG010000202.1:0-9894 GCA_050010835.1 Planctomycetota bacterium | reverse complement strand
CAAGGCGCCGCACTCCAAAGAAAGCGGGGGCCGCGGAATGAGCACTCTGGTTGAGACAATCCTGCGGCAGAAACACGGAGTCATCGAGGCCTCCGCGGGCACAGGCAAGACGCACACTATCCTGGAACTCGTCTTGCGCTTGGTGATGTCCGGCGTGCCGCTGGAGAAGATTCTGGTTCTCACCTATACGGAAAAGGCCACCAGCGAATTGCGCCAGCGCATCCGGGCGCGCATCCTCGAAAATTGGCGGAAAGCCGCGCCAGGCACCAGCGAGCGGGAGCGGCTGCGGCAGGCTGCGGATCAATTCGATGGCGCCGCGATCTACACCATCCACGGCTTCTGCCAGCGCGTCCTGACCCGGCACGCTTTCGAGAACCGGCAACCATTCGCGCTGGAGGTCGTGGACGACAGCCCGCTCTACCTCCGCTTCTTGCGCGAGGAACAACGCCGGCGCTGGCCCCAACTGCTGGGCCAGGGGGTGGGCCAGGAAACGCTGGCGGATTTCCTGGCACTCAGCGGCTATGAGTGCGGCGAGGAGGCGACCAGTTGGGAATCAGGGGTTATCGCCGTTGCGCGAACCTGGCGTCCCGAAAGTGATACGCTCCGGCCCGCACCGCCGGGTGACATCGCCACACTGGTCGAGAACGAGAGCCGGAAGATAGCGCCCGTGCGCCGCGCGCTCCTGGCGTTCTTGCAACTTCCAGAAAACGCCGGACTGAGTGTGGAGGTCTTCGATGAGAAGATTAGACAGGTCCACTGTCTGAAGGTTGACGTGCAAGACGCGCTGCGGAAGCACGTGGTCGAGCCGCTCTGCGCTGGGAATCCTCCAAGCGATCGTGAACGTCTCGTGGCGTTAGTTAAGAGTCTGAAGCCTGACAAGAAGGCCTTTATCCAGCACTGGCATGCGCAGGGCTTTGCCAGTCTCAAGGAGGACCCCTGGACAAAAGGCGGGAACAAGAGCCAGAGGGCCGCGGTGCCGGAACAGAACAAACGCCTGGAACGGTTGGTCAGCGCGCTTTGCGAGTTGGACAGTCTGAAGCAGTTTTTCGGCTGCCTGTGCGCAGATACCGCGCGCAAGCTGCGTCTGGCAGTGGATGCTTACAAGGAAGCCCACGGCCTGCTGAGCTTTGAGGACATGCTCACGCGGCTTGACCGGGCGCTGGATCCGCACGGCGAAAACACTGCCGCGCCGCTGCTGCTCAAGGCGCTGCGCGAGCAGTACCTGGTGGCGCTGGTGGACGAGTTCCAGGATACAGACCCGGTTCAGTGGCGCATCCTGAAGCGCATCTTCATCGCTGAAGAAGGCGAGAAATTGCCGCAGCGCCTGTACGTCATAGGGGACCCCAAGCAAGCCATCTATGGGTTCCGGGGCGCGGACGTCACTGTGTACCAGGAAGCGGCGCAGTTCCTGCGCGATGGCCCCCTCACCCTACCCTCTCCCCGCGGGGGAGAGGGGAACGAGGCCCTCCCCCTACCCCCTTCCGCAAGGGGAGGGGGGAAAGAAGGGCCGCGTCTGACGGTCAGCTATCGCTCCACCAGCGAACTGCTCGGCGCGCTCAACGGCCTGTTCGCAGCCCAGCCGCAGGACGCCGGGCCGTGGTTCGGACGCAACTCCGGCATTCCTTACGCCCCCATTGAGGCGCCGCGGGAGAACAAGAAGATCGAGCTGCAGTACCCGGCCCTGGGGCACGCCGCGGTCAACCTGGTGGACTTGAAGAGCGCGGAGACCGCGGCCGCGGCCCGCAAGGACATGGCGCGCGCGGTGGCGCGTGAGATTACACAGTTGCTGGATTGGCGCGGCTCGCCCGGCGCATCCAGGCTCAGGTTCGTCGTGGAAAAGAATGGGGAGAAGAAGGAACGCGGGCTGGAGGCCGACGACATCGCCATCCTGGTGGACGTCAGGCGCACGGCCGCCATCTTCGAAAAGGCCCTGGACGAGCTGCCGCTGCCCATCCCTCATACTTTCTACAAGAAAGGCGGACTGTACCAGTCGGAGGAAGCCAGGCATTTGAGCATCCTGCTGCAAGCCCTTGCGGACCCGGCGGACCACGCGGCCTTCCGCAAGGCGCTGCTGACTCATTTCTTCCGCGTCCCCGCCGAAGAGTTGGAAGCGTGTGCCGAGCTGCCGCCTGAGCACCCCATCAAGCAGCAATTCGAGCGCTGGGGCTACTACGCCCAACACCGCAACTGGCCGCGCCTGTTTCAGTCCCTGTTGGAGGACACCGGCGTGCTGTGGTGCTGGGAGGCACGTAGCGCAGGCGTCTCGCCTGCGGTTTGTGGTGCAGGCGTCTCGCCTGCATTGGCGGGCGGGACGCCCGCGGTACGCTCTGCGCCCGACATGGAGCGGCGCGGCACGAACTACCAGCACATCCTGGAGGAGCTTGAGGACGCCGCACGGCGCAGCCATCTGGACTTTGACGGTGTGTGCGCCCTCCTGGAAGCGCGCCGCCAGGAGCTCTTGCCCGCGCCTGAAGACAGAGACCTGCAACGGCTCGAGACCGAGGACCCCAAGGTCCGCATCATGACCGTCCACGCCAGCAAGGGCTTGCAGTACCCGGTGGTCTTCGTTTGCGCAGGCTTTACCGAGTCGCGGAGAGACGGGTTTTTCAGGAAATACCACGAGCGCAAGGACGGCATACGCCAGACGAATCTGGTATATAACTTCGGCACCGATACAGGAAAGGAATTGCAGGAAGAAGAGAACGATGAGGAAAGGCGCCGTCTGTATTACGTCGCCCTGACTCGCGCCCAGTGCCTGCTTTACGTGCCCTATCTGCCGCAGGAGAAAGAGACGGACGGCAAGCGCAAGAAGCTCAAGTGCGCCGGGCCAGCCTGTACTTTGCTCTATCCTGCGATGGCAGCCGCGTGGGGCGGGAAACACGACGGCAGAGCCGTGGCCATGCTTGTGGGGCAAGCCTCCGGCTTGCCTACGATGGCCGGCGGGACGCCGGCGCTCCCATCCGCGGGCGGGACGCCGGCGCTCCCATCCGCGGGCGGGACGCCCGCGGTACAATCTGCGCCCGATGGCTGGCTGGACCCCTTGGAGCCGGATCGGCTGTACATAACTGCCACAGCAACACTGCAATCCTTCAGCGCGCTGAAAGAATCGCGCCCGCGTCCGCTGCTGGTGCTCGGGGATGAGAAACCGCGCGATTGGGACGAAGGCGCTGACGAGGCGCCCGCACCAAGCGCTGATGTAGATAGCGCCCCGGACGCGCTGCCGCGCGGGCGCCTGGCAGGCCTGGCGCTGCATGAGGTACTCGAACAGGTTGACTTCCGCGCAGTCCAGGAAGCCAGTTGGTGGGAACAACTGCTGGGTGGCGAAGACTATCGCAAGCTGCTCGGCGCGGCCCTGGACCGGCACGGCTTGCGGACAGCGCAGCCACCCAGCCAGCTTACGGACGATCCGTGCGCGCAGGCGCTGACGCGGCTGGTGTGGGCCGCGCTGCGCGCTGAGCTGCCTGATTTTCCAAGCGGCAAGCTCAGGCTTTGCGACCTGGAGAAATCGGACCGCTTGCACGAACTCGCATTCAACCTGCCGCTGCCTTCCCCCGAGGACATAAGCTGCAAACCGCCGGCGTTCAAGGGTTCGTGCGGACACGCCACGGGATACCTTAACGGCGTCATTGACTTGGTGTTCCGCGCGGGGCGAGGCCCTGATTGCCGCTATTACGTGCTGGATTGGAAATCCAACTGGGTGCCCGGCGGCTACAACCCGGCAACGCTGGCGGGCTACATGCGCGAGGAGAAGTACGATCTGCAGCAGAGCATTTACACGCTGGCCGTGCTGCGCTGGCTGGCGCAGTGCGGGATTGACGCCGCGCAATTCGGCGGGGCGTATTATGTCTTTCTGCGCGGCGTGGATGCCGCCAGACCAGGCGATGGTTTCTTCCGGGACTTCAAGCCGCCGCGGCAAGAGGACTTTGAATTTTCGATTTTTGATTTTCGGTGAACGTTCAGCCCACCCCGGCCACAACGGGAGTGAATGGCAAGAATGGGAAGGATGGGAAAATGGGAAAAAATGATGATGATTCCTCCCATGGTTCCCATACTTCCCATCTTTCCCATTCTCTGCCCCGCGGACGCAGGGAAGGCCGGGAGGTGAGCAGGGCCTTGGCGAACAGGCTGCTCACGGACTGCGACGTGCTCACCATCCAGGACCT
The DNA here is from genome assembly GCA_050010835.1 of Planctomycetota bacterium. Lineage (GTDB taxonomy): Bacteria > Planctomycetota > SZUA-567 > H5-PLA8 > H5-PLA8 > JAPLOD01. Next base: position 5,731 of record JBEKKG010000202.1, on the reverse strand, counting down.
GCTGGAATTGCACGGCGGCGGCGATCCGGTGCTTCAGGTTCTATTGGCGTGCATGTTCGCCGAACTCAACCGCGGGAGCCTCTGCCTCAGGATTCCCAGCGCGGCCTGTGCCGCCGTTCTGGAGGACATCGGCGCAACAGCTTCCGCCGCCGCGATTCAGGACGGACTCAAGAAGGACGGCTGGCGCGGCCTGATTGGCGCGCCGGGCGAGTTTGTGCCGCTGATACGCGTGAGCGCCGGCGACGGCGAGGCGGAGTACCTCTACTTCCAGCGTTACTACGAATACGAGAAACGGGTGCGGGCGCACATCCTGGCCAGGATCAAGGCCGCGCCCATCGCGATTCCTGTTTCCCAAGCGCGTGAGGCCGTAAGCGAGGTGCTGGCGTTGTGGAGCAGGCTGTCAGCCTGCTCAGTGCCTCGCAGGCTGGACAGCCTGCGCCACGAGCAGGGCCTGGCCGGCGCCCAGAAGGGCGCTCTGGCGCTGGCCATGCGCCAGCGGTTCCTGATTATCTCGGGCGGGCCGGGAACGGGGAAGACCACCGGCGTGGTCAGCATCCTGCGCGGCCTGGCGCGGCTGGGCTGCGCGCCGCAGCGGATTCTTCTGGCTGCGCCCACCGGCCGCGCCGCCTATCGTCTTACCGACTCGATCCGCGCGGGCCTGGGAGCGGTCCGGGAGGCCCAGGGCAAGCTGGCGGACGTGGACAGCGCCCTGCTCAGCCTCGAAGCGCGCACGATTCACCGCCTCTTGGAGTACCGGCCTTCGCGGCACGATTTTGTCCACCGCGCTGAGAATCCGCTGCCGGCCGATGTGGTTGTCATTGATGAAGTCTCGATGCTGGACGCCGGACTGATGGCCAGCCTGCTTGAAGCGGTCCCCGCGGAGGCACGGCTGATCTTTCTCGGCGACAAGAACCAGTTGCCTTCGGTTGAAGCTGGAGCGATGCTGGCGGACCTCATCCCGCCGGTCGAAGCGCCGAACTACAGCCCGGAGGCGGCGCAATGGGTGCGGGCCGTGACCGGGATCCAGTGGCCGCCGGCAGCAGGCTCGGGCGAGCCGCTGGACCATGTTGTCGTTCTGACTGAGAACTACCGCTCCGTGGAAACGGACATCGCGGAAGTGGTGGAATGCCTGACCGGACTGCCCAACAAGGAGGTGATTGAGGCCAAGCTGTTCTCAACTGCGGTTGCGCTGCACCCGGCAGGCGAAAAGGATGACGAGGCGAGCATCCTAAGCTGCCTGTGGCCCTCGGCGGGCGCCAACCCCAAAGGATACCACTTCGCCGAACTGACGGCGGAATGGGCCGACAGGCGGCGCTGGCCCAGGCTGTTGCGGTCGTGGGCCAGCCACCATTACCTGGCCGCCAGGGCAGGCCGGCCCTCATACCAGGACCTGGTTCTGCGGGCCGCGGCGCAGGCAGACTTCACCCAGGCCGATCACATCGCTCCCGAGCTGGCCAGGGACATTCTGAGTTGTGTGCGCGCTGGGCAGATTCTGACCATCCTGCGCAACGGCCGGTTTGGTTGCGCGGGTGTGAACGCGGTCCTCATGCAGTCTCTGGCGCACAAGCTGGACAGGCATGCCGCGAGCGGTTATTTCGCGGGCCTGCCCATTATCGTCACGCGCAACGATTACGCTCTGAATCTGTTCAACGGCGATGCCGGGGTCATCCTGCGGGACCGGAACGGGCTTTGCCGCGCGCTCTTTCAGCGCCGGCAGTCGAGCACGGGCCTGGAGTGCCTGGCGCTGGACAGGTTGCCGCCGTGGGAGCCGGCCTTGGCGATCACGGTCCACAAGAGCCAGGGTTCGGAATACGGAGATGTGCTCTTGATCGTCCCGCCCGACCAGGAAATGTGCTCCTCTCCCCTCGCGGGAGCGGGTGGGGAGCGGGGACGCGACGGGCCAGGCCAGGCCTCAATCGAAGCGCCTGCTCAGCGCCTGCTCACTGCCGAAATCCTGTACACCGGCCTCACCCGCGCCAGGCGGCTGGCGCTCCTGTGCGGCACCAGAAGCATGATCCTGCAGGCCGCGACCCGCCGGGTGGAGCGCTCGTCGGGATTGGCGCAGCGGTAATGGGGATCGCTGCGTTACCTGCTATGGGAAGAATGGGAAGTATAGGAGTGATGAATCCGCTCCCTCACGGTCGCGGCTCAGACGGGCGTTTCCGGGGCCGCAGCCTCGGCGTCTCCACCATCTTCGTGCTGCCGGCTTCCGGCGAGGGTGTCTTGAATGGGCGTCCCCGCCGCCTGCTCCAGGGCCGCCACAACCCTCGCGACGGCCTGGAGGGAATGCTCAAGCTTAGACAGGGCATCCGTCAGGAGGCTGAGATCCTCCGGAGTACACTGGCCCTGCTGCGCCTTGTGGGCGATCTCCTCCGCAAGGCTCTTGGCGCGCAAGCAAATCTGCGAAATCCTGGCGTCCTTTGCGTCCATAACAAGGTTGCCCCCCTTATCCCGCTCACTCGATCAACACTGTTGCCAGGCCGGAGCCGCGGACTGGCACCGCAATTACGCCGTCCTTGATCTCCAGCGCTTCCTGCGGTTCCTCGACCAGGTTGCAGGCCGTGGCCTTCTTGGCCGGAATGTTCTTCATGCGCAAATGGGCCGTGGTGGCCTGGCCGCTGACTTCCCAGAAGCGGAGGACCAGCGCGCCGCCTTCTTCCGCCTGCTTGGCGCCGATAAGGATGACGTTCGGCTCGGCCACCTCCAGCAGGCTGGCGGCCTCGCCGGCCAGCGGCGCGTTGGCATTGGCCTCGACGGGAATTGCCAGCAGCGGGTTGGAAACAGCCCAGCCGAACTGGGCGGAGGCGGTGTTGTCGGTTTTGGCACGGCTGGTGATGGCGAAGCGGAACGTGAAGTCGCCGCCTTGTCCGGCCTTATAGTTGGTGTGCCAGTAATTGTTCATGACGTAAGCGTAGAGTTGGCCGGTGGCAAAGGGCAGACTGGTCTGCCACTTGCCGCGGTTGATGTCCTGGAAGCAGACCAGCGGCGCGTCAGGCGTCGCCCAGGCAATGGCGGCGTCGCTGCTTTCGACCTCCACGAAGTGCTGCACGGTGAACCAGTCGAGGCACGCGCCCGGCAACATGTCCTTGTTGGCGTTGACGATGCCGGCGGGGCATTCGTAGCGGAAGACCGGCTTGGCGGCGGCAAACGGGAACGCAAAGTAGACGCCTTCTTTGTCATAGGTTTGTGTTTTGGTCAGGCGGTTGACGATGTCCACGCGCTTGATGTCATTCCAAACTGTGATCTCCGTGACGAGCTTGGGCGTCATAGTCGAGGAAGAATTTACAATCAGCCGCTCGCCAAGGCCGCCCAGCTTGGCCCGACACAGCGTAGCCTTTTGTGGCAAAGTAACTACAAGCTGGGGTTCAGGCCCGTTCGGATTCATGACAATGCGGCTGCCCTTGCCTCCGGCGACATAGATGTATTGGTTGAGACGATAGGGCGTTTGAGGATCAACCAGTTCACGCTGGAGTTCCTTGTCAAAGAGGCTGGTGACTGCCCCGCTGTCAGGATCAAAGGTCACGCGGTAATAGCGGCTTTCGATGGCGTTGGGGCCTCCTGATATGGGGCTCTCCTGAACGGTGGCTTGTCCGGGTTTGAGCACACGATAGCCAAATGGGGGAACATCCTTAACCTCAAGGATCCTGCTCCCAGTACCTACGAAGCAGGCTGGACCACCTGCAGTTTGGAGGATGCCTTGCTCTGCTGGCAGTTTGAGTTCGATCACGTCTGTGCGCGGCCAACTGCTGGGATTGATGACGACCAGCGCAGGGCCATCAGTCTTCACTAATGAGGCGATGGCCGCGGTCCCTTGCGCGAGCAGCGCCTGGCTCTGCCGTCCGGCATCAATGGCGAATTGGGCCTTGATCTTCCACTGCGCCTTGGTGAAGTCGCTATCCGGCTGGCTGATCGAGCAGTGCGCGCCCCAAGTGTGCTCGTCGTAAAGCAAACAGTTGCGCCAGGCGCTGTAGAACTCGGAAGGGGAGTAGACGATCTCAGGCTTGATTCGCCGCGCCAGCGCCAGGAACTCTTCGGCAGCGGCCAGATTCTCCTGGGCGTTGCGGCACAGGATGGTCTCAGCCGCGGAGGAGCCGGCGCCGTCCTCCCAGTACGTGCCCGCGCTGCCGCGCACGACGGGCAGCTTGGCGCCGTAGTTCTTCTCGATGTACTCAAAGAACTCGGCGTTGGGCGAGAGGATTATCTTCGGGAACTCATAGCGCTCATTCCAGGCCTTGGCGACTTCGGCGAGCTTCTGGTTCAGCGGCTGGTTGTCGCTGACCGCGCCGTGCAGCCAGACCGCGTCGTAGGGGTAGTTGGCGCGGGCCTCATAGCCCTTGAGCGCGCCCAGAATATGCGCGCGGGCGGCCTGCAAGCTGCGGGTCAGGGCCCACTGGTCCGCCTGGGCATATTGCCAGGTATACATCATCAACACACGGCTGCCGTCGGGCCCTTCCCACCAGCAGGGGCACTTGTCCTGCAACTGGGTGAAGGTGTAGCCGCGATCGTTGTTGATGCCGCTGCTGAAGTAGCGGATGCCGGAGCTGGCCAGGATCATGGGCAGCGACGCTTCCTGCGTCGGCACGTCGCTGATCATCGCGCTCGTGAAAGGAATGCCGTAGCGGGTCTTGAGGCTGTGGGCAAAGTAAGTCAGCCGGCACGCGGCCTCGGGCGAGCACAGTCCGGTCAGGATATTGGCGTAGAGCGCCTGGATGCCGAGCTTGCCTTCTTTCGCCAGCTTCAGAAAAGTCTCGCGGCGCGCCCCGGTGCGGGAGGCGAGATAGTTCTCGGCCTGCCAGGCGACCTCCGTGTTCCAACGGAAATCCGGGTATTGCTCCAGCAGGTCCTCCGCACGGTCGAGGTTCTCGCAGTGGCGTTCGGCGCACTTGGGCTGGACGTCGGTATAGCCGATGTCGGTGTGCGAGCTGGGCCCGCAGTAAATGCGCCATTTGCGCTGCGGCTCGATTTTCACGGTGGCGGTCTTGGTGCTGGCGCCGGCTTTCGCGGTAAGCTCGACTTCCAGCGGCTCAGGCGAGTCTGGAACGCCGATCTCCTGGCTGACTCCGCCGAAGCCCGCGAGTTCCTTCACGTGGACCCCGAAGATCTCCCCTGCCGCCTCGACGCGGATGTTCAGGTCCTCAGCGGGGGCCGTGAGGGAGATGCTTACTTCCAGCGCGCGGCGCACTTTGCCGTCCACGCGGATGAAGAACGGCGTGGCCGTGGCCCGGAGGCTCTGGATTTCGGACTGCGGCATGCGGCCCTCGGGGTCGTTGAGCAGGGTGAGGGCGTCGTACTGGACCCACGAGCCGTCCACGCAGGCCAGGACGACGTTGTTGACGCCCTTGTGGAAAGTGCCGGCCGGCAGAGAAATCTCGATCTTCTGCGGTTTGCCGGCTTTGGGGTCGGTCAGCGAAGCGTCGCCGCCTCCGGGCTCAAGGTGGAAGCGGCCGGAGCGCTCGCCGATCGTCACGGTGTAGGCGGGGGGATTCATGGCCTGCACGTCGGTGAACTCCACGCGCAGGCAGAAGACGCCCCGAGGTTCGTCAGCGAGACTGAAACGGACTGTGAATGGGTACACGCGGCCATGCGCCCAGAAGTCCACAGGCCCGGGATGAATGAACGGCCAGTCCTTCGCGGCCTCGCTCTTGCCGATCTCGAAAACCAGCGGTTTGCGGTCGAAGCGGCCCGCGAAACTTTTGTAATCGCCCGCAATGGCGAACTCCGCGTAGCTCTT
>JBEKKG010000201.1:0-9936 GCA_050010835.1 Planctomycetota bacterium | reverse complement strand
CCCGTTTCTCCGCGTCTCCCTTTCTCCGCGTCTCCGCGTCTCCGCGTGAGGCAGGCCTATTGGTTGCGGCTCTGTCGCGCTGTGTCCTCTGTGTTGAGAAATCCGGGCTTTCAGGCGCTGCCCGGTGCATAATGGGTGCCTGCACAAGAGTCCAGAGAAAAACCTTCCGGGTGGTGGGGCCGGGTGTATGTCGCTGAGTGCGGCTACCGACCCGCAGTAGCGCAGGTTTCCAACCTGCTGTATCGCCGACTTCCAGTCGGCAGGGCGTGGATAGCTTGGCTCGGCCCCAGAAGCAAAATGAGGTCTGCGGGCTGGAAACCCGCGATACAGTCCCGACAGGTCGGGAGAAGTCTGCGCTACAATTAGATAAGGATTGAGGGCCACGCCATGCGTACACACCCGGTTTCGGCAAGGAATCCGCGTCTGCGTGTTCTTGCGGTCTTCATTCTGTCCGCGGCGCTCGCGCCGGCGCTGTGGTCCGGCGAGGCGCGGCGGAAGTTCATCGAACTGGGCTGGGACATCCCCAGCACGAAGGAACTGCGCGCGCATTGGCAAGAGATGGAGTCCCACGCCCCCTTTGACGGCGTGATGTTCAGCGTCCGGGCCCAGGCCGAAGGCGTCAAGTGCGACAGCCAGCACTTCTGGAATAAGCAGCGGTGGAAACGCGAATGGTTTCAAGAAGCCCTGGCCGACCTGAAGAGCTGCAAGTTTGCCAGGTTCACGGACAACTTCGTGCGCCTCAACGCCACGCCCGGCGACGTGGCCTGGGAGGATGACGAGGGCTGGGAGGCGCTGGCTGAAAAGGCCGCCATCCTGGCCTGGCTGATGCGCGAGGCGGGCTGCAAGGGGCCTGCGATTGACTTTGAGCCTTACGGCCATCCCCTGTTCAAATTCGACCCCGCGCTCAAACACACTTTCGCCGAGACCGCCGCCGTGGCGCGCAAACGCGGGGCGCAATTCGTGCAGGCCATCGCCGCTGAGTTTCCCAATGCGGTCATCCTGACCCTTTTCGCCAATAGCGTGAATCTCCAGGCCGGCCGGCACGACAACCCGGACGACGTGCTCGTCAGCGAACACTACGGCCTGCTGCCGGCTTTCGTCAACGGCATGCTCGACAAGCTGCCGCCGCTTATGGTGCTCGTGGATGGCTGCGAGAACGGCTATTACATGGATAGCGTTGCCGAGTACCTGCGTGCTGCCGCCGAAATGCGCCAGTGGACCGGCGCGGCGCTGCAACTGGTCGCGCCGGAAAACCGGGCCAGATACCGCGCCCAGGTCCAGGCCGGTTTCGGCTTCTACCTGGACATGTTCCTGAACGAGGAAGGCAACCGCTATTACCGCGGCCCGCGGAACGGCTCGCGCCTGACGCGTATGCGCGAGAACCTGACTTTTGCCCGCCAGGCCGCGGACGAATACGTCTGGGTCTATGGGGAGCAGTGCCGCTGGTGGCCGCTGGACGACACCGCGGGATTCGAGAAACGCCTCGCCAAAAGCGCCGGCAAGGGGCGGCCCTGGGAAGAAGCCCTGCCGGGCGTGACGCGCGCCATCGAGTGGGCGCGCAGCCCCGCGGCTGCGGCCAAAGCCGAAGTCGAGGCCCTGAGACGCGGCGGCACGCTCCAGAACCTGCTGCTCAATGCGGGCTTCGACGAAGGCAAGGGCACTCTGCCTGCCGCTTGGTCCACCTGGCAGAGAGAAGGCCCGCAAGGCGTCTTCTCCTGGGACAACGCCTTCGTCCGCGACAAAACGGGTTCGGCCAAGGCGGTGGGCGTCAAGGACGGCTGCTTTCTGCAGAAGCTCGCGGTCAAGCCCGGCGAAAGCTATGCGGTCGAGGGCGCGTGCCTGCGCAAAGGCAGTTCCGCCTGCGCGCTCCTCGTGCGCTGGCAGACGGAGAACGACAAATGGACGGAGGAGCAGAGCGACCAGCTCGTGCCCTTCAAGCCCGGCGCAAAGGACTGGGAGAGCGCTTCCGGAGTAGTCATTGTGCCGGAAGGTGTGGGCAAGCTGGTCCTGTTGCTGTCGGTGCACAACCAGTCCGGCCAGGATGCCTGCTGGTTTGACGACGTGGGCGTCTACAAGCTCGGCGCGTTGCCGTAGGCGCCACGGCTTGGCGAGGAATGCGGGTGAGGGAGGCTGCCGCCTGATACTGTCATTGCCACGGAGAAGCTGACGAGGTATCTTCTACAGTGGCGGGAGGAACGTGACAAATCTGCCTTCCTGGCGCGGGCTGGCTACACGCTGGAGAACGCAGAGCGGTTGAGGGCCGACATTCGGGAACAACTGCTGACGCAGGAAGCTGAATTCATAGAACCAACAGCGTACGGTCCGAAATACCGCATTCGCGGGGCGTTGACGGGGCCCAATGGCCGGGTCCTGTTTGTGGTGACGATCTGGATGGCTGATGAAGCCGCAGGCAAGGTGAAATTCCTCACATTGTACCCGGAGAAGATATGAGATATGAACTGTTTAGCCGCGTAGCGCTCAAGACGGACCTGCCGGAGCACGGCCTTGCCAGCGGGGACGTGGCCACGGTTGTCGAGCACCATCCGGGCCGGCCGGGACAGGAGCCGGGTTACAGCCTGGAAGTCTTCAACGCCGTGGGCGAGACTGTCGCGGTGGTCACGGTGCGCGAGTCCCAGCTCGAGCCGCTGACGCCCCAAGAGGTGCTGCATGTGCGCCGGCTGGCGGAAGCGGCACACTGACAGGTGGGGGGCACGCGCAGACAGAGGACGTGCCTGAGCACCGCCTGAAGCGCGGGGATGTCGTCAGGCGCCTCGTCGCACATTTCGCTGAATTGTGCGCCCGCAATTTTGGCAAAATGCGGGACAAGGGAGTGGGCACGGCTGTCCCCGCCGCCGCCCTCGAACCGCTCCGCGAAGACGAAGTGCTTTGCGCCAGGCCGCTGAGCATGGCTTTGGAGTGCGGCGCCTTGGCGCCGCTTTGACTCGCGCCCATCCCGAACCGAAAGCGGCGGCAAGCCGCCGCACTCCAAAGCCCGTGGCGTCGGCCCAACGGGCCGGGCTGAAATAGCCAGGGCCGAAGGCCCTGGTATTGAGCACGGACCGGGGCCAGGCCCTGAAGGGGCGGGCTGAGGGGTTAACCGGGGGATGGGCACAAAGAGAAAGGTCTCGTGCACGTCCTCGGTTCTCCCGATTCTCCCCGATTCTCCACCGCAGGGGACACAGAGGAACGCAGAGGGGGTGAAGAGGTGAACAGGCGAAGAGGTGATGGGGCGACGCCAGTTCACCCGTTCACCTCTTCACCCCCTCACCCCCTCACCCCCTCACCCCTCACCTTTTCCGTTCCTCTGCGTCCTCTGTTGTGCAAACCGCAGGGCGCGGCTTCTTGCGTCTTCGGCACAATAAGGGTAAGAACGTGGACTACGCGGTTGCTCACTTGCGGCAGGGATGCCGCCAGCGGATCAGGAACGGCGTTTCCGTGCCTGGAACACCAGGCGCTCAAGGAGCGGGTCATGAGCAGAAGTGCTGTATGTTACAGGGCCGCGGCGGGCCTGTGGCTAAGTCTGTGTTTGTTCCCAGTGCTGTCCGGCGAGACGCCGCAGACGTGGCTGGACAACGAGCGGAAGTTCAAGAGCGACGATTCCAGTTACAACTTTCGCAGGTCCGAACACTTCAGGATCATCTGGGGCAAAGGCGCGGCCAAGAATAAGAACGAGAACGCCGACTTTTCCAGGGTCACCGAGGAGTTGGTGCAAGGCAACTTGCAGATGCTCGAACAAGTGTGGCACAAGTACCACGACCCGGCGCCTAAGGGCATGGGGTTCCATGTCCCTGACGGGTCCTGCAACCCGAAGTTTCGGGACGGCAAGCTCTACCGCGCCAATCTGATGATGAACAACACGGGCATCTGGGCTGGCGGCGCCTGGGGTTCTTGCGACGAATGGGGTTTTCAGCTTTTTGCGCTGCCGCCCAGCTACTTGAGGTCCGATCCGCCCTCGGGCGCCACGCCGCACGAATACGGACACACCGTGCTCATCAATGCCGGCGGGTTCAACGAAACACCCTACGATGGCATGTGGCACGAAGCCACAGTGAACTGGCTCATGCTCCAGTTCGAAAACAGCTATCCCGGCCCCGGCGGAGTGGGCACACAGCCGTACCTGTCCGTGCCGCACGGCCGGAACTATTACGATTGCTGGCAGATCTGGGAGTACCTCAAGGAGGACCCCAAGTACGGCTATGCCTTCTTCAACAAGCTCTGGACCGAAGCGCACGGCAACAAGGCCAAGGGAGGCGAGTATCTCTTTGACGCTCTGGTGCGCCTGGACACTTCCGGCTCGCCTGATTCCTGCAACGCCATTAAAGACGTCATAGGCAGAATGGCCGCGCGCAGTGTGACGTGGGACTATGAGCGGCAGCCGTACTTCCAGAAGCACACGCCCCGCACGCCGGACCCCTTCTCCGAATTCTACCGCCGCCCCTGTACCGAACTGGTCCGCCGCAGCGCGGACACCACCTGGTTCAGAGTCCCCTTTGCACACGCGCCGATGCAGTGCGGCTACAACATCGTGCCCATCGCTCTGGAAGGCAAAGCCGGCGGGAACTACCCGGTGAGTGTCAACTTCAAGCCGCTCTGGGACGCGACGCGCCGCTCCGATTGGCGGGCCACGCTTGTCGCCGTGAACGACAACGGCGGGTCGCGCTACAGCACCCTCTGGAACAGCGGCATCAACACCATAACCCTTTCCACGGACGAGAACCGGCTGTTCCTCACGGTAGCCGCCACGCCCGACTTCATGCCCTACGAAGGCGGCGCACACCCGCTGGTCTCAGACCTGACTCTTCAACCGCAGGCTTACGAGGTCTCCTTTGTGAACACGAAGGCTACTGCCTATGAGACCCGGCCCGCCAAGCCCGCCGGCGTCGCGGGCAAGGCCCACGGCAACGGCGGCGGCTTTGTGGCGGACACGGCGAAAGTTGCGCCGACCGCTTATGTCGGCCCGAACGCAATGGTGCTCGACAAGGCCCAGGTGCTCGAGAACGCGCGCGTCCAGGACTACGCCGTGGTGATGAACGACGCCGTGGTGAAGGAGGACGCCTGGCTCAGCGGACACGCGCTGGTGAAGGATAGAGCGCAGGTGTTTGGCAACGGCAAGGTGCGCGACTGGGCGACTGTCGCGGGAAGCTGGAAGGTATACGAGAACGGCCGGGCGCTGGAGCGCGCCTGGCTTGTGGACCGCGGCGAGCTGTTCGGCAACGCGACCATCAAGGGCAACACCCAGGACTTCGGCAACCCCAAAGTGCGCGGCTACGCGATCAAGGACGGCGACTGCTCCAACGGCGCCAGCATTGACCACCAGGTCCTTACTTGCTGGGTCTGGGGCACGGACCAGAAGTACGCGGACAGCCGCCCCGACAGCGGCGGGTTGTACTGCTGCTACCAGTTCAGCCGGCAGAGCCCCATCTACGCTCTCGACAAGAACGGCGTCATGCACGGCTACCTGATGGGCGCGCCAAAGACTGTCGCCATTGACGACAAGGGGTTGGGCGGGGCCTTGGAGTTGAATGGCAAGGACCAGTATGTTGAGCTGAAACGAGACGTGAGCGACTTCAGCGACACAACCATCGCTGTCTGGGTCAATTGGGCGGGTGGCCAGGCCGGCCAGCGGATACTGCATTTCGGCGACGGCGGCAGCAAGTATGCCTATCTGACGCCCAAGGATGAGGCTGCCGGCAAGCTCAAGTTCGTCATCAGTGTCAGCGGCAAAAAGGGCGAGCAGGCGCTGGCCGGGCCGGCGGAGCTGCCCGTGAAGACGTGGACCCACGTGGCGGTGACGCTGAAGGGCGGCGCCGGCACGCTGTATGTGGACGGCAAGGCAGTCGCCGCCAACGAGAAGCTGCCGCTGGCTCCCGAGATGGTTTTGGGGCCGAACACGCTGGCCGGGAACGACTGCATGTTCCTGGGCAGGGGCGACGCTGGGGGCTATTTCGCAGGGCTGTTCACTGACTTCCGCGTCTATGTGCAGCCGCAGGAGGCCGCGGTGATCGCCACGCTGGCAGAACAGCTCAAGAACAGGAACGCTGCGGCCGTTGCCGGCCCCAAGGAAACCGCGCCGCCGGCGCTCGCCAATCCGGCTTTCCTCATGAAACCCACGGCAGCAGGCGACAGCGCGGCGATGATGTCCGCGGTCAAAGATCCCGACAAGACCAAGAGTGTCGAATACCTCTTTGAGTGCGTGGCCGGCGGCGGCCACAGCAGCGGCTGGATTTCCGCCAACTGGTGGACTGATTGCGGTCTGAAGCCGGGCACGACCTGCGCCTACAGACTCAAGCTGCGGGATGGGCGCGGGAATGAAACGCCCGCCTCCGCGCCCGCGGAAGTCGCCATTCCCAAGAACGATGCTGCACCCGAGGCTGATTTTGAGGCCGTTCCCAGGGGCGTCAGCACCAGCGCCATCAGGATGACCGCAAAGAAGGCGCCGGGCGCCGCTGGTCTGGTGGAATACAAGTTCGTTCGGGAGGACGGCAATGCGAGCGAATGGCAGTCCAGCCCAACTTGGACGGACGCGGGCCTCGCCGCCGGATCGGAACATTCTTACACTGTCCAGGCGCGGGATGCCTGGGGCAACGCCGGCAAGGTTTCAGCCGCCAAGTCTGCGGTGGCGCGAGACGATACGCCGCCCGCACGGTATAAAGTCGGCGAGTGGCAAAGTCTCCCTTATGCCACCCTCGATAACTGCATGGCAATGCGGGCGATGTCCGTCACCGGCGAGGAGGGCTGCCCGAAGATCGAGCCGGAGCCGGTCGAGTACTTCTTCCATTGCGTGAGCGGGAACGCGCCTGACAGTGGCTGGATCGCCAAGCCGTTCTACAAGACTGCGGCGCTGCCGGACGGCAAGTACAGCTTACAGTTCAAGATTCGCGACACGTCGCCTCAGCACAACGAGACGCCTTATTCCAGCGTGGAAGAGGCAGTCATCTCGCCCATGACCGGCTATCACGAGTACGCGCTGCCCAAGCTTGCGGACCAGCCAGAAGGCACGCTGGTTTCCTTCAAGGGCAAGGTCACGGCGGTGGAGCCGGACAGCTACACCGTTTCTTCCGGCGGCGCCACTGTCAAGGTGCAGCCGCAGACCGTGGCCAGTGCCACCAAGGTTGAACTGAAGGACCGCGATGTCACTGTGAGGGGTTGTGTCTGGATTTGCAGCGGCCAGAAATGCGTCACGTGGGCCGAGGTAAAGTGAGATTCCAGGGGAGCCAGCATGCTTGGTGCCCCAGAATGTATTTGGCGAATCCCGATGCAAGTACGCGAGGAATTGCATGGCAAACCTCCTTGCCGCGGTGCTTGTCCACGGTATCGTCTATGGCCATGCGCGTTCTCAACGGGGCATTGGTCCTGCTGTGGTTGGCCGGCGTTACCTGCTGTGCTGCCGCAGCCGAGCAACCGGGCGCCACGCCGCCGGTGGTCCACAGATGGGATTTCAGCGCCGGCCTGGCCGGCTGGACGCCGCGCGCGGATACAGTGAAACTGGAGCACGCCCCCGGACTCTCGCCGCCTGCGGTGCCGGGCGCGTCGGGCAGCCTGCATATTTCCGGCAGCATGAAAAGCAACTGGAATTACGCGGCCTCGGACCAGCGGCCCATGCAGGCCGGCCAGCTCTATCGCCTGTCCGCCTGGCTGCGCGTGGACAAGCAGGGTGCCGGCACGCCGCCGCCTTATCTGAAGTGCGAGTTTGTGGCGAAAGAAAAGGCTTCCGAGCTTGGCCGGGTCTCCACGACGGTGTATGATTCCGTCAAACAAGGACAGTGGCAAGAGTTGACCGTGGAGTTTTGCGCGCCGCAAGGGACCGCACGCTGCTGGCTCGCCCTGGAGAAAGGAACGCAGAACGACGCCGAGGTTGACGCCTATCTGTCCGCAGTGAAACTGGAGACGATTCCGCGGCTGACCTTGTATGACAAGTACGTTCTGAACCCGCTGCCTGCGCCGCTGTTGGCCCGCAAGGGCGTGCATCCACGGCTGTACCTGGATACTGCGCGCCTGGCCGCGCTGCGGGAAGACGCGGGTGCCTCCCACGCGGCCGTGTGGCAGAAGGTGCGCGCGCAAGCCGATCGAGCCGTCAAGTCCGGTCCGCCGGCGTACAAGGAGGACGACGGCCACAGCGGCGCCGAGCAACTCTGGCAGCGCGAGGTCGGCAATACGCTGCCCTTGTTGGCGCTGGCCTACCTGATCACGCAGGAGCGCAAGTACCTGGACAGCGCCAGCGCGTGGGCGCGCGCCTCGTGTGGCTACGCGACCTGGGGGCTGGGCCAAACGGATGGCATGGATCTCGCCGCCGGCCACCAGCTTTATGGCCTGGCCCTGGTGTACGATTGGTGCCACGCCAGCCTGGATGATGACACCCGTACTGTCATCCGCCAGACGCTCGCCCGGCGCGCCGGCGCCATGTTCGAGAGCGCAGCGGGGGGCAACAGATGGTGGGGCAGGGCCTATCTGCAGAACCATCTTTGGGTGAATGTCTGCGGCATGGCCGCCGCGGGCTTCGCCCTGTTTGACGAGAACGACGAGGCCGTCAAATGGATCGGCCTGCCGCTGGACAAGTTCCGCTGCACCATGGACGCGCTCGGCCCAGACGGCGCCAGCCATGAGGGCGTGGGGTACTGGGGATACGGCGTCGAGTACCTCTTGAAGTTCATGTGCCTCGCCCGGGAATTGCTTGGCGTGGACTTGTACCAACGCGATTGGTGGCGCAACACGGCGGCGTACCGCCAGTACCTTGCGCTGCCCCGCCAGGCGTGGACGTCCGCCAATAACATCGTGGACCTGGCCGACTGCCCGCGCGGCAACTGGTACGGTCCCGACTACCTCTTGCGCGCGCTGGCCCACGAGTTCAAGGATGGGCATGCGCAGTGGCTCGGCGCGGAAATTGACCGCGCGGGCGTGGATTCGCCCGAGGCCAAGTGGCTCAATCTGCTCTGGTACGACGCGAGCGTGCCGGAACAGCCGCCCGCCGGCCTGCCCACGCTGCGCCACTTCAACGACATGGAGATCGTCTCGGCCCGTTCCGATTGGTCGGGCGCCGAGGCGCTGCTGGTCTTCAAGTGCGGGCCGTTCATTGGCCACCACGGCGTGCAGGCCTTCAGCTACGATCCCGGCGGAGGCCATGTGCATCCCGACGCGAATCACTTTGTGCTGTTTGGCGCCGGGGAGTGGCTCATTCGCGATGACGGGTATGCAGCCAAGCAGACCAGCCAGCACAACACCTTGCTTATCGCCGGCAAGGGACAACTGGGCGAGGGGCAAACCTGGTTCGCCGGCGGTGAAGCGCTGGCGGCCAAGGCCCGGCCCAAGATTCTGCGGGCGGACTCCAGCGCGTCTCTGGATCACCTCGCCGGCGACGCGGCGGAAGCCTACCCGCGCGGCCTGGGCCTCAAGCGCTTCGTGCGCCACCTCTTGTTTCTCAAGCCCGATGTCCTTTTGGTGCTCGACGACATCGCCCTGGCGAACTCCCAGCCCCTGGAACTGCGTCTGCACACCGAACGGCCTTTGCAGCCGGCCGGCGCCGGCGCCTACCTGGCGCGAGGCGCGCAGGCGGTGCTGCGCGTCGAGCCGCTCACCAGCGACGGCCTGAAGATTGCGGTGGGCGAAGACGCTATCAAGGGGGAACACGGCGGCAAGGCGGTGAAACTCACGAGCCTCCGCCTGAGTTGCGAGCGCAGCGCGTGGCGCAATGCCGTGGCGTGCTCGTGGAGCGGCGCTGGGGGCGAACCTTGCCGCGTGGGCCTGAAGACGGCAGGCGCACAGTGGTCGTTCAGCGCCGGGCCGCGCAAGGTCGTCTTTGACTGGGACACCGGCGAAGCAAGAATGGAGCCGTAAGTGACAGCTAGTGGAGCAAAGGAGCGGGCCATGCCACACGATGTCGTTACGTTCGGGGAAGCGATGCTGCGCTTCGTGCCGCAGGGAGATTTGCGCACTGTGCAG
>JBEKKG010000200.1:0-9940 GCA_050010835.1 Planctomycetota bacterium | reverse complement strand
GGAACAGCTTCTCCATGTCCGGGGTCTTGTCCTCTTCAGCCGCCACGAAACGCGGGAAGAAGATTGCGCCCGCAGCCAGCAATCCTGCCACGGCAAGGAGCCAGTGTGCATGTCTCCGAAACTTCATTCTTCGGCCTCTAGACGTAAGTCCCCCGCAAATCCCGAATTACCGGGAATGGTACAGGCGCCGAAAGCCCTGTCAAGGTTGAAAAGGGAAACTTGAAACTTGAGGGCGCATCACCGGACTTGTGCCACGGATGTGGCCGCGCCGGCTGTTTGGCGCGGCCTCATCCGTGCCAGCAGTGGATCGCACGGATAAGCCGCCGCGTTGCGGCGGCATATCCGTGGCACAAGTCCGGTTATGCACCAAAACTCGAGGCTTGAGGCCTGAAACTCCGGGCCTACGTTCCGTGCGGCGATTCCTCCAGGAAGCCTTCCAGCTTGCGGCTGCGCACGGGGTGCTGCAGCTTGCGCAGCGCCTTGGCCTCAATCTGCCGCACGCGCTCGCGGGTGACCTTGAACTTGCGCCCGACTTCCTCCAGCGTGTAGGTGTAGCCGTCGCCCAGACCGTAGCGCAGTTTGACAATCTCCCGCTCGCGGTAAGTGAGCGTGTCGAGCACCTGTTCGATCTTGTCCTTGAGCATCTCGTAGCTCGCCACGCTCACCGGGGACTCGACGGACTTGTCCTCGATGAAATCGCCGAAGTACGAGTCGTCCGAATCCCCAATGGGGCGGTCCAGGGAGATGGGGTGCTTGCTGATCTTGAGGATGCGGCGCGTCTCGGCAATAGACAGCCCGGCTTCTTCCGCCAGTTCCTCGACGAGGGGTTCGCGGTGCAGTTCCTGCACCAGGAGCTTGCTGATCTTGCGCAGCTTGCTCATGGTCTCGATCATGTGCACGGGGATGCGGATGGTGCGGGCCTGGTCGGCGATCGCGCGCGTGATGGCCTGCCGGATCCACCAGGTGGCGTAGGTGCTGAACTTGTAGCCGCGCTGGTACTCGTATTTCTCGACGGCCTTCATCAGCCCGGTGTTGCCCTCCTGGATCAAGTCCAGGAACTGCAGGCCGCGGTGGCGGTATTTCTTGGCGATGGACACGACCAGGCGCAGGTTCCCGGCGCTGAGCTGTTTCTTGGCGTGTTCGAACGCGGCATAGCGGCGGTCCATCAACGCGACGCGCAGGTTCAGTTCCTCCGGCGCTTCCTTCACGTCGGTGACGATGCGCTCCACGCGGCGTTTGAGGCGCTCCAGTTTCTCGGCCTTGTCCTGATTGCCGGCAATGTTCCGTTCCTCGGCGAGATAGCCCTGCAGCAGCCTGTCGTACTCGCGCAGGCTGTCCATCAGCGGCAGCAGCTTCTTGGTGCGCAAGCCCAGTTCCTCAAGCAGCCTGGCCGCGTTGAGACGCCGTTCCTTGAGAAAGAACTTGATGACTTTGCTGCGCGGCAGAGGCAGAGCGGGGTCCTGCAACTGCAGCATGTCCTCACTATTGCGGAGAAGGATCCTGCGCAGCGTCTCGAGGTGCCCTTCCTTGCGCTCGAAAATGTCGTCGCGTTCGACGCCCGAGGAGCCGCTGGTCTGGACGGTGCGGTCGAAAGCCAGGTCGGCGCGGTTGAGCGCCTCGAAAATCTCGATCGCCTTGGCGATGACGAGATCGTTGGTCAAGACTTTGCGCCGGAACCCGTTGTTCATCTTCTCGATGGTTTTGGCCAGCCGGATCTCCTGGTCGCGGGTGAGCAGCGGGATGGAACCCATCTGGCCCAGGTACATGCGCACGGGATCGTGCAGTTCCCGCCCTTCGGCCTCCTCGTCCAGCACCTGGTCATCGTCGCTGGCGACCACAACTGCGTCGTCGCCCGTTTCGCGGCTTTCGGCGCGGGCGCGAATCTCCACTTCATCGCCCAGCTCGATTCCGTTCTCCTCGATCTTGGTGAGTACCGAGTCTATAAGTTCCGGGGTCTGAATCTCCGCCAGGAGCTGCTGATCCAGCTCCTCGTAGCTCATTAGGCCGGACTCCCGATACCGCTCGATGATCTTCTCAACGCCTTCTTCCTGCTTTTGTGTCAACACGCCGTGTGCCTGAACCAAGTGTTCCATCCTCCGGGCTGGTTTTGAGCCTACCTGTATACCCCAGACAGTGCCGCTATTTTGCACTTTTGGGTCCGGGCGTGAAGTCGTCATTGCCAACTACTTCTGCGGCAAGGACTTAAGGCCCGCAAGCTTCTTCCGAAGCAGCACCAATTGTTCGTAAGTTTTTGCCTCCGCCTGTGCATCCTTTTCCAATCGCGCCTGCGCATGCCTGCCATCCGCAGTCCTAATTTTACCCTCTAAAACTGCCAAGCGCAACCTGTGCACGATCATTCGCAGTTTTTGATCGGAACTCAGCTTGGGGCCTTCAGGCGGGGTTTCGGCCAGAGCGATGCACAACGCCTGCGCCCCGCCGTTGGCCATTTCTTCGCTGCCCGGCACGTTCTGCAGCCGGGGCAGCAGTTCGCGCACCACGAGCCTGCCGGGACTGTCCTGGGCCAGGGCCTCCACATCCGGCGGCAGCTTGCCCTCCCCCAAGGCCGCCAGCAGCGCCAATCCGATCTGCAGTTCCGGCCCTCCGGACAACGCCGTCAAATCCGCCTCGCCAACCGCCTGAAGCATCAAGGCCGGTTCGTGCAGCAGCAGCCGCAACAATTCCCGCTCCGTCGCCGCCAGGTCGCTTTCCGGCGGCGGGACCGAACCTGTGGCGCTGTCGCCCGGGCCGCTGCTCTCGTGTGCGGCAGGGGCCTGCACACGGTCCAGGTACGCCAAATCCTGCTCCCTTACATTCAGACGCTGCATCACCTGATAACGGTAATTATTCTTCACGGCCGGATCGGGAATCAGCGAGATCAGCTCCATCAATTCCTGGACCGCGGCCTTCAGGCCAAACGGCGTCAGGAGGTCGTGCTTCTGCCGTATGGCCTGGAATTTATATTCGAACAATTCCAGCGGCTGCTGAAGAGCTTTTTCAAACTGCTCGCGGCCCTGGGCCAGCAGAAAGTCGCAGGGGTCCTTGTCGGCGCCGGGCAGGCGCGCCACGCGCGCGGGCATTTCCTCCTGGAAAAGCACGCCCAGGCTGCGTTCGCTGGCCTTGGCGCCGGCGGCGTCGGAGTCTGTCAGGATCAGCAGTTCGTCCGCGACGCGCCGCAACTGCCGCACATGCTCCGCCGTGATGGCGGTGCCCAGGCACGCCACCACGTTGGCGATGCCGAACTGGTGGCACATCATGACGTCGGTGTAACCTTCCACGAGTATGGCCCGGCGCGTAGTGGCGATCTCGTCGCGCGCGCGGTCCAGAGCGTAGACCGTCTTGGTCTTGCTGAAGAGCAGGGTTTCGCGCGTGTTCAGGTACTTGGGCTCGCCGTCGCCCAAAATGCGGCCGCCGAAGGCGATGACGCGCCCCTGCATGTCGTGGATCGGGAACATCAGCCTGTCGTAGAAGAAATCCCGCGGCGCCGCGCCCTCGCGTTCCGAAGCCAGGCCCGCCTGGACGATGGCCCTGTCGGGCGCGTTCTGGCTGCGCAGCCGCGCCAGCAGCGGCGAACCGGACGCCGGCGCGTACCCCAGCCCGAACTGCCTGCAGGTTGCTTCCGCGAGGCCGCGCTTCTTCAGGTATTCCCGAGCGGTCCGGCCGGCGTCCGCAGCCAGTTGCTCGCGGAAGAACCGTGCCGCGGCATCGTTGAGGCGGTACAGGTAACTCTTCCAGTCGGTTTCTTTCTTATATTGCGCCGCCGCCTTGGGATCGAATTCGATGGGGATGCCTGCGCGTTGGGCCAGAATCCGCAGCGCCTCGGGGAACTCCACCCGTTCGTGCAGCATCACAAAGGTGAAGACGTCCCCCCCTTTGCCGCAACCGAAGCAGTTGAAGTATTGCCCTTCCGGGTTGACGTTGAACGACGGCGTTTTTTCCCTGTGGAAGGGGCAGCAGGCCTTCAGGTTGCGGCCCGCGCGGGTGAGCTTGCCGACGGCAGCCTGGACCACGTCCACGATGTTGCTGGCTTCGCGCACGCGGCGTTTGAGATCTTCTGAGAATAGTCCGGGCATGTCAGATCCGTTGGCGCTCTGGAAAACCGAACTCCTGGAGTTCAGTGGCTCTTCTGCACACAATCATATTTGGGCGCGGCTGTCAAGTTTTCAGGCCATTTTTCTTGTAGCGCAGGCTTCCAGCCTGCCGTATCGCGGGCTTCCAGCCCGCAGACCGTCCTTTGCTTCTCGCGCCGCCCGAGCTATCCACGCCTTGCCGACTGGAAGTCGGCGATACAGCAGGTTGGAAACCTGCGCTACATACACTGCGGACTAGAAGGCAACAACTTCCACCTGAAGTTCTTTTCTGACGCTGTGTTTGCCCAAGAGCTTGGCATCAATGGCGTCCAGAGTCTTGGCGTGAAAGTAACGCTCGCCGCATTCCTTGCACATCTCTGCGTCCACGTTCTCAACAATGTATAGCTTGCCCTTCAGCCAGTGCTGCACCGTCACTTTCTTCAGCACAGTCCGGCCTTGGCAGAACGTACAGAACATAGGTTTAATTGTACACCGGGAAGATCGCCTGTCAATCTCGTGCCGGAAACAGGCACGCTCCGCGCTCCCGTCCCTTGACTCCCGCCCCGCCGCGCCTATCCTGACCGCACCCTGACCTGCCACCTGTGACGAGCGTGAGTACCGCAGGTGGGCTGGCCGCGGGGCCTCGAGGACGCTATGGCCGAGAACGTGTCAGACGAAGCCTTCGCCCGCGTTATTGAACAGATGGGCCTGGCGAGCTTTGACCAGCTTGAGGCCGCCAGGACGGCCCAGGCTGAAAGCGCCAAACAGGGCACTCCTGTCTCGCTCGGCGACGTGCTGATGCAACGGGGCGTCATCACGCTCTCAACCAGGCAAAGCATCGAGAAGAAAGCCCAGGCCCAGCAGGTTGGCGGCATCAAGCAACTGGGCGCCTACAAGCTCATCAAAAAACTGGGCGAAGGCGGGATGGGCGCGGTTTATCTTGCCGAAGACGTCAACGCCGGGCGCAAAGTGGCGGTGAAAGTCCTGCCCAAGAGGTACTCGGAGAACCGCGAGTTCCTGACACGTTTTCGGCGCGAGGCCCAGGCCACGGGCAAACTCAACCACCCCAACATCGTCAGCGCCTATACGATTGACGAGGAAATGGGCGTCCACTACTACGCAATGGAGTATTGCGAGGGCGAAACGCTCGACAAGATTCTCAAGCAGCGCCAGTTCATCCCCTGGGACGAGGCCGCCGGCGTCATCCTGCAGGTGGCCAGCGGGCTTCAGCACGCCCACGAACACGATATCGTCCACCGGGACATCAAGCCCGCCAACATCTTCATCTGCGCGCCGCCTGGGAGCGCCGGCGTCTCGCCGGCCACGTCCGGTGCCGGCGGGACGCCGGCGCTCCAAGAGGGCTTCCTCGCCAAAATCCTCGACTTGGGCCTGTCGAAGAGCATCGGCGGGACCGAGCAATCTTTCTACACGCAGACCGGCGTCGCGTTGGGTACGCCGCATTACATCGCGCCCGAACAGGCCAAGGGCGAGAAGGTCATTGATGGCCGGGCCGACATCTATTCACTGGGCGCCACGCTTTACCATCTGGTCACGGGCCAGACCCCGTTCCAAGGCACCACCGCGGCCATCATTATGACGAAGCACCTGACGGAGCAGTTGCCCAACCCGCAGGACGTTCGCGAAGACATTCCCGACGGCGTGGCCCTGACCATCCAGAGAATGATGGCCAAGGACCCTGCCGACCGCTACCCGAGTTGCAAGGAATTGCTCGCCGACCTGCAGCTCATCATCGAAGGCAAGATGCCGTCCTCTCAGGCACTGGACACGGTGAAGTCCAGCGTGGCGATGGCCCGCGTACCGCGGGCGTCCCGCCCGCCGCTTCCGCTTGCTCACGCGCGCGGCTCTGAACCGAGCCGCGACCGTAAGGGAGCGGTGCGGGGCGCGCGGCATGTAGGGCGAGTTGCCAACTCGCCCCACGAGCCGGGCGAGTTGGCAACTCGCCCTACAGCCAAGTACATCGCCGTCGGCGCGGCGGTGCTGGTCGCGTTGGCGGTTATCGTGGCCTGGGCGCTGAGCGGCCAAAACGATAAACCCGAAACTCGAAATCCGAAACTCGAAGGACTCCCAAAAAACGAAGCGGCAAGGACCTCTGAGACGCCCAAACCGGAAGCGAAGCCGCGTCCGCCGGTCGCCGTGGCGAAGCCGCCTGAAGTGAAGACGACGCCGGCGGCCCAACCAGAGACCCAAAACCAGAAGCCTGAGAGCGCCAGGGCTGGCCCGGAGGCCGGGTGGGAAACGGTATTTGACGGGAAAACAACGGATTGTTTAGAGGGCAAGGGATACGGCGCCTGGCAGGTGGAAAATGGGGCCTTGACGAACGTTCCGGGCCAGAACAACGCGGCCAATACCATGCGGCATTTCGGCGTGGGCGAGGTGCGCGTTCGCTTTGAAACGGTGGGTGGCGAATTTGCGCTCTTCGTTGTCCGGGATAACGCTATAGAATGGGGCGCGCAACAGCTTCCCCGCCTGGCAGGCAAGGAGCATGAGTTGCTCTTCCACTGTGTTCCTGACCAGGTGACCGCCGCGTTTGATGGCCGAGCTGTAGTCCTGCGCCGCCAGGGCGCCTCCGCAAAGGGCCCTTTGCACTTCAATTTCATCAATGGCAGATTGCGCGTCTTGGGTATTGAGTACCGCCAGGCTCCCGCCGCCCGGCCGGAGACCAAGGACCAGCCCAAGACAGAACTGGAAGCGCCACCACAACCGGCCGTAACTGCCAAACCGGAAACCACAGAACAGAAACCAGAGGGCGACGCAGCCCGCGCCGCCCAAGCCCAACAGCTTTTCTCCGCCGTGCTGAAGGAGAGCGCGCCGCTGCTCAAGGACAACAAGTTCAGCGACGCCCTCGCGTTCCTGGACCGCAAGGCCAAAGACCCCGCGCTGGCCGACGCGACAGAGTTGCTCAAGCAGGAGAAGGCCGACGTTGAATCCGTGGTGGAACTGCGCAAGGCGGCGCTTGAGGCGTTGCGCAACATGGCGGGCAAGGCCGCCAGCCTCAAGGTGGGCGGAAAGGTTGTCACTGGCAAGGTCAAGGAGGATGCCCAAGGCAAGGGCGTCGTACTGGTCAGTGAGGGCGCGGAATTCCCCGTAAGCTCGGAGAAACTCAGCGTAGACGACGTGGACCAGTACGCGCCTGTAGGGCGATTCGCCGAATCGCCTGGGCGAGTTGGCAACTCACCCCACGTAGACCTCCGCAAGCGCGGGCTGCTCTTCCTGTACGCCGGCGATGCGGTGAAGGCCAAGGAATGCTTCACGAAGGCTGCCGCGCATTTTGCCAAATTGCGCGAGGCCGGATTGCAGGGAGGAGATCAACAATTTGGCAAAATGTTGGACAAGGACCTCGACCGCCTCACCGCGCTGGAACTGGGCGAGACTGAAGCGGCAGCGCTGAAAGCCTGGGAGAAGGCGGAGCAGCTCTTCGGGGCGAAGGACATGCAGGGCGCTAAAGCGGCATACGAGGCGTTCGAGCGCGAGCATGGCAAGACACAAACAGCCACGAAGAATGCCAAGGCGCTGGAAGAACGCTTCGAGGCGATAGAGAAAGCGCTTGGCCCCGCGCCGGAACTGGCGCTCAATCTTGGCGGCGGCGTGAAAATGGAGCTGGTGTTGGTGAAAGCGGGCGAGTTTATGATGGGCGGCACCGGGAAATCTGGTACCTATTGGCAGGGCAACCAGGGGCCTATCCACAAAGTGACGATCACCAAGCCTTATTATGTCGGCAAGTATCCAGTTACGGTGGCGCAATTCGCCGCCTTCGTCAACGCCACGAAGTATCAGACGGACTGCGAAAAGGCCGGTAACAAAGGCATTAGTGTGATAAACAATAGCTGGGGTGGACGGACGGGCATAAACTGGCGCGAACCGGGTCTTGAGCAGACGCCGGACCATCCCGTGGTTCTGGTGTCTTGGAACGACACTCAGGCATTCGTCGCTTGGGCCAGCAAGCAATCGGGGCGCGACGTGCGGTTGCCCAGCGAAGCGCAGTGGGAGTACGCGGCGCGGGGACCCAAGAGCCTGGAGTACCCTTTCGGCGAGAAATGGGACGGCTTGAAGGCCAACCACTGCGATGCGGCGCTGAAGAACAGCGGCTGGCGGGACGGCGGCTGTTCGAACGACAATGACGGCTACGCTTACACGTCGCCCGTGGGGAAGCTTAACAACCCAAGCTGGTGCGGCGCCTATGACATGTCGGGCAATGTGCGGCAGTGGGTTCAGGATTGGGAAGCGGACTATGCTGGCGAAGCGCAAGTTGACCCGCAGGGGCCAACGGATGGCCAGAAGCGCGTTGGACGGGGCGGTTCCTGGTGCGATCCGCCGGAGGTCTGCCGCGCGGCGTTTCGTACGCGCGACCATCCAGACTACGTGTCTACGCATTACGGCTTCCGGGTGGTGGTTGGGGGCGGTTCGTCCAGAACAAAAGCACCAATACAGCCGCCAGCGCCCGGTCAGAAGACTGAAACCGCGGCCCAGCGGATCAGCCTTTTCGACGGTCGCGGCGCCCTGGCCTGGACGGGCAAGGCTGGCGAGCCCTGCCCTTGGAAGATCGCTGACGCTGCTCTGGTAGCCACCGCCGGGGACATCTGGACCAAACAGCAATTCCAGGATTTCAAGCTCCACGTAGAATTTTGGGTTCCCCAATATCCCGCGGCCGTCAAGGGCCAGGAGCGGGGCAACAGCGGCGTCTTCCTACAAGGACGCTACGAGATCCAGATACTCGATTCCTACGGCCTCCACCCGCAGAACGATGATTGCGGCGCAATCTATGGGCTGAAAGCGCCCGATAAGAATGCCTGCACCAAGCCCGAAACCTGGCAGGCTTACGATGTGCTGTTCCACGCCGCGCGTTTTGACGACGCAGGAAAAAAGACCCAGAACGCCCGTGTGACCATCCACCAGAACGGAGTGCCGATACACAACGACGTGGAGCTGGCCAAGTCCACCGACGGCATGCAGCCTGAGGCCGCCAGTCCCGGCCCAATAGGGCTGCAAGAGCACGGCGGCAAGGTACGCTTCCGCAATATCTGGATTGAGGCGCAGGCGGAGAAGAGCGCGCCGGCCACAGCCGCGCCGGGCGCCGGCCTGGCGAAGGAGATTGCGCTGGACCTGGGCGGCGGCGTGAAGATGGAGCTGGTGCTGGTGCCAGCGGGCGAGTTCGACATGGGCGCAAACGACGGCGCCATGAACGAGAAGCCCATCCACAAGGTGAAGCTCAGCCAGCCGTACTACATCGGCAAGCAGCATGTCACTGTGGCGCAGTTCAGGGCGTTCGCTGAGGCTGAGAAGTATCGGACAGAAGCCGAGAAACAGAACAAGGCCTGCACGGTGAAGGACGGCAAGTGGCAGGAAGTGCCCGGCGCCAATTGGCGCAACCCCGGCTTCAAACAAGAGGAAAATCATCCCGTCGTGGCCATCTCCTGGAACGATGCGCAGGAGTTCTGCAAGTGGGCGACGGGTGTGGCGCAACTTGCCAAGTTGCGCTACGCCGTCCGTTTGCCAACTGAGGCCGAATGGGAGTATGCCGCGCGCGGACCGCAAAGCGTGAAGTACCCGTGGGGCGACAAGTGGGCAAGCAGCCTGGCGAACGTCGCGGATGCTTCGCTGCGGCGCGCGGGCTTCGACATGCAGCAGGGCGAGATCAAGGAGGACGACGGCTATCCCTTCACCTCGCCCGGCGGCGCGTACAAGAATGCCAGTTGGTGCGGGGCCTTGGACATGGCCGGCAACGCGAGGCAGTGGTGCCAGGACTGCTTCAACGCCAAGTACTACGCGGAGTCCCCGGCTGTTGATCCGCAGGGGCCGGCCAATGGCACAGAGCGCCTGCTGCGCGGCGGCTGCTGGGTCAGCGATCCGAGCGC
>JBEKKG010000199.1:0-9949 GCA_050010835.1 Planctomycetota bacterium | reverse complement strand
CAGACTCCGCTTTGGGCATGAACGCCAGCTCCGCCGCCAGAATCAGCCAGGTAGCAGCCAGCCCTGCGTAGAAGCGCCGGCGGCGTTGCAGGGCCGCCTTGAAAGAACCCGCCGCGAATGTGCGGTCGTAGAGCAACACCAGCAGCGGCGCCGTGACCATGACCTGCTTGCAGCCCATCCCCAGGGCGCAGGCTGTCAGCGCCGCTATCTGCCAGCCCCGCCCCCTCACCCTGCCCTCTCCCCCTTGGGGAGAGGACAGGTTTGGAATCTTACCCTCTCCCCTTTGGGGACAGGGCAGGGTGAGGGGCGCGGCGAAGGCCCGCGCCGCGCAGTAGAGCGTCAGCAGGAAAAAAAGCCCCATCAGCGCTTCTGCGCGCTGGGTCACGTAGGTCACGGATTCGGTCTGGAGTGGATGCAGCAGCCACAGCAACGTCATGCTCAAGGCCAGCGCTGTCGCCGCCCCGCCGATACGCTCCCGCAGCCGCGGGCCGGCAAGCGTCCGGCGTGCCAGGCCAAAGAGCACCAGGCCAGCGAGAATATGCACGGCCAGGTTCACAGCGTGATAGCCCCACGGCTGCAGCCGGCCTATGGCATAATTGGCCGCCAGCGTGAATCCGACCACCGGCCGGGTGACGAACTCCTTGTAGAACATGCTCTCCCAAGGCGGCCAAAGCCGCTGCATGCCGGCGGCTTTGAGGAGCCTGGCGTCGTCAAACTGGAACACGCCGCGGAAGCTGTTCGCGTAGGCTGCCGTTCCCGCCGCGATTATCAGCCCCGCAGCCGCCCAGACTTGCCAACTGGCGGTGCGTGGCGCGGCCGTCTCTGCGGCTTGCGGCGCCACAAGCGCCTTTGTGTCCGCCGGCGCTGCCCCGAGGCTTCGGGGTTCCCTGTCCCTCTTGCGCTTGCGAGCCATGACCGCATTGTACGAGCAGGTGGTCCCAGTGCTACAGCGTGTCGCCACAATACCTGCGCTACTTCTTGGTTTCCCCTTTGCTCTGGGCGGGGTGGTCCTCCTGCTGGAGCGCCGCGGCAAGATTGCTGCGCGCCGCCGCATAGTCCGGGTTCAGCCGCAGCGCTTCGCGGAACTGCGCTGCGGCTTCGCCGGGCTTTCCCGCGGCCAGCAGCGCCGCCCCCAGAATGTTGTGCGCCGCCGCCGCATTCGGCGTCAGCCGCACCGCTTCCTGGGCGTGCGTCACGGCTTCCGCGCTGCGGCCCAGTTTGGTCAACGTGTCGGCCAGGTTGGAGTGCGCGTTCGCATAATCAGGCTGAAGCTGCAGCGCCTGCTTGTAGGCAGCGACCGCTTCCTCCTGCCGCCCCGCCTCGTCCAGCGCGTTGCCCAGATTATTGTAGGCGTTCGCGAAATCCGGCTTGACCTGGGCCGCCAGCTTGAATTGGGAGATCGCTTCGTCCCGCCGGCCCGCCTTGGCCAGCGCGATGCCATGATCGTTCAGGTCCGACGCAAAGGCGGGCTTGGCCGCGAGCAGTTGCTGGAAGCACGCCCGTGCCTCCGCCTGCCTGCCGGCTTCGTCCAGCAGCAAGCCCAGCCGGTATCGCACATCGGTGAGAGCAGGACTGATCTCCAGCGCCTTCCGGTAAGCGGCAAAGGCTTCCTCGCGGCGGCCCGCGCCAGCCAGCGCTTTGCCCAGGATGATCTGCGGCGCTTCGCTCTCGGGCTTCAGCCGCGCCGCTTCGCGGGCGTGGGAGATAGCGTCGTCAAAAAGGTGCAGCTTCTCCAGCACGACGGCGAGGTTATTATGTGTTTCCGCGTCGTTGGGCGCGAACTTGAGCGCGTTCCGGTAAGCGGCCGCGGCTTCCTCCGGCTGGCCCAGCTTGTCCAGCGCGTTGCCCAGATTGTAATGGGCCTCCGCAAAGTCGGGCTTGATCTCGATAGCTTTGCGCTGATGCGCAATCGCTTCTTCCAGTTGTCCGGCCTTGCCTAGCGCGTTGCCCAGGTTCGTATGGGCGTCAGCGTAGTCTGGCCTGATTTCAATAGCTTTGCGATATTCCGCGATGGCTTCTTCCAGCCGTCCGGCCCTGCTCAACTCCAGGCCCAGATTGTAATGGGCCCGTGAATGGGTCGGGCGTTGTTCCACGACCTGGGTCCACATCGCCACCGGTGAAGCGTAATCCCCGTTGCGTTGGATGGTCCGCCAAGCCAGCCCCAAAACCAGCAAGCCGGCCACACCCGCCGCCGCGGGAACTCCCACACGGCCTCCCAGCAGCTTCCGGCCGGCCAGAAAAACCGCGGCGCTCACCGCCCCGGCCAGCGCAGCCAGGGATAGATACATGCGATGCTCGAAGGCCAAGTCCTGAATCGGCATGACGCTCGATGTCGGCGCGAGAATCAGAAAGAACCAGGCCCCCAGAAAACCCCACGCCGGCGCGCGCCAGAGCGCCCAGATTGCCGCAGCCAACAGCAAAAACAGGGGCACTCCCGGCAGCACTATCTCGCCCACGCTTTCCGCCTTCGGCCAGCCATAATCGAGACACAGCCGATCAGGCCAGAACGCGAGCCGCAAATAGTGCAGGAGCACCCCCGGCTGCGAGCATGCGTATTGCCTCCATGTCAACTGGGCCATGCCGAAACCCGCAGTCTCCGACTTTGGCGCGAACGCCAGCTCCGCCGCCACAATCAGCCACGTAGCAGCCAACGCGGCATAGAAGCGCCGGCGGCGTTGCAGGGCTGCCTTGAAAGAACCCGCCGCGAACGTGCGATCGTAGAGCAGCACCAGCAGTGGCGCAGTGGCCATGACCTGCTTGCAGCCCATCCCCAGGGCGCAGGCTATCAGCGCTGCTACCTGCCACCCCCGCCCCCTCACCCTGCCCTCTCCCCCGTGGGGAGAGGGGAAGGTGAGGGGCGCAGCGAAGGCCCGCGCCGCGCAGTAGAGCGTTAGCAGATAAAAAAGCCCCATCATTGCTTCCGCGCGCTGGATCACGTAGGTTACGGATTCGGTTTGAAGCGGATGCAGCAGCCACAGCAACGTCACGCTCAGGGCCAGTGCTGTCGCCGCCCCGGAATTCGGGGGACACAATTCCCAATTCAGTCGTTTCCCTGTAGAAGGCTGAATTGGGATTGTGTCCCCCGAATTCCGCAGGCGCGGGCTGGCAAGCGTCCGGCGTACGAGGCCAAAGAGCACCAGGCCGGCGAGAATATGTACGGCCAGGTTCACAGCGTGATAGCCCCACGGCTCCTGCCCGCCTATTGCATAGTTGGCCGCCAGGGTGAATCCGACCAGCGGCCGGGTAATGGCCTCCGGGCAAAACATGCACTTCCAAGGCGGCCAAGGCTGCTGCAAGCTGGCGGTTTCGAGGAGGGTTGCGTCGTCGAAGAGGAACACGCCGCGGAAGCTGTTGGCATAGGCTGCCACACCCGCTGCGACGATCAGCGCCGCGGCCGCCCAGGCTTGCCGGCCGGTGGCGCGCGGCGCGGCCGTCTCTGTGGCTTGCGGCGTGACAAGCGCCTTCGTCTCCGCCGGTGCTGCCCCGAGGCTTCGGGGCTCCCTGTTCCTCTTGTGCTTACGAGCCATGACTGCATTCTACAAAACGCCTGGCCCTATGCGAATCTGAACTCATTTTATTCGTGAGCAGTCCCTTACTCCCCTTCCCTGCCCGCTCTGTAGTTCCCCACCATTTCCGACGTCCGCACGCAACGGCCGTAAACACGCAGGCGGCCCAACTCGCCCTTCAGCGCCGGCGCCAAGGCCAGCTTGCCGCTGCCGCTCACGTCGCCCAGCTCGCCTCCGTAGCGGCCCCAGCCGAACTGGCGGGCTGCGCCTCCGTTGCACAAAAAGCCGTCTATGATGAAGGTGATAATCTTCGGCTGCGCGTCCACTACGGCGGCCACGTGGTGCCAGGACTCGGCCTTGAGCAGCCCCGCGTCGCTGTCCCAGCTTGCCATGTTCCGCCCGTCGCTGAGCTGAATGCGAACGGCTCCTTGTTCCGCCGTGAGCAGCGCCAGGCCCGCGCCAGTGGCGTCGCGGGAGTCGAGAAGCACCTGCCCGGCTTCCAGGCTGGCGAAGCGGACCCAGAGGTCCAGCGCAAGTCCGCTGGCCTGCCGGAGGTCAATCCGCGGCAACGGAGTTTCCTTCTCCTTAACGTGCTTCGGCCCGAGTTCCAGGAGGAGTCCCTCACGCGCGACGGTCTTCGCCGTGTCTTGGGCCCACAGGCCTTCGAGCAGCGTCTTGTCAATCTCGTGGACACGCGCGACCGTCTTGTTCGTCTCGGTGACCCAGTAGCGCCCGTCCTGCTCGATCAAGTCGGGATAGCTCATGATGGCCTTCACCTCCGGGTCGTAGAGCAGGATTTCCGGCTGGGACCAGTGGATGCGGCCGTCCTTCTCGATGCCGCCGCTGAGCCAGATCGGATTGCGTTGCTGGTAGGACTTGACGCTGTGATTGTTGAACCAGAAGAGGAACTTGCCGTTGGCCGCCCGCCACAGCATGGGGCAGGCGCGGTTGGTCTTCATCTGCCGGCCGCCCGGCGAATAGGTCATGAACTCCGGCTTCGTCCAGGTGTGGCAGCCGTCGTTGCTGTAAGCGTGGCCGGGGTAGCCCTGCGTGGTGCGGTAGACGCAGTAAAAGCTCTTGCCGTCCGCAAGCGGCACGATGTTGTGTTCTTCCTGGACTGAGCCGAATTCGGGTGTGCGCAGGCCGTGGTCGCCGTCGGGCAGGAGTTCCCAATGGATCTTGGCGGGGTCCGGTTCCGTGAGCAGATTGTCGGAATGGTAGAACCAGCCTTCGCCATTCTCCAGCATGTACTTGCCCAGTTTCGTGAATGCGAAATAGACGCTTTGGCCCACGATGTCCGGCTTGTCAATGCCCCAGAAGATCTGGACTTTGCCACCCCATTGGTTGGCCAGGTCGCAGGCGGTGGTCCGCATTGGAATGCGGTAGCGTTGCGGCGACCAGGTCTGGCCGCAATCGTCGGAATACTTGAAGACGTACCAACCCAGCATGTCGGCGCGGCAGCGCTTGCCGTCGAGCGTCTCAATCTTGTCGCCATTGTAATCGTAGATGACGTAGACGCGGCCGCCGGGCGTGGCGACCGGCACGCCGTAGGAGGACTCCGGCCCGTTGCCCGGTTCGATAGCCGTAAGCTGGGACCAGGTGCGGCCCTGGTCCCGGCTGATAGTCGAGACCATGTGTTCGCCCACCTGGCCTTCGTGGCCGGGGCCTGTGGTAAGCGTGCAGAGCCACGCACCGTCCTTGGTGCGCACCACGTAAGGCTGGTCGCAGTAGCCTTCGACGGGAATCGGATGGCCGGTCCGGATGTTGCGGCAGTCTTTTCCTTGCATGGCGGCATCCTCACTCAGGCCCTTGGCGCTGCTGCAGGCCAGGACACAAAGGCCCGCGGCGAGAAGAGAAAATGTTCTCATGTGTGCACATTCTATCCGCATAAGCTGGTTGTCTGCAAGGCCGGGAGGGAGTAAAGACGAGGTTGAGGTACACAGCGAGTTGAGCGGAACCATGTCATCACATCTCCAGCCCTGGGTGGAACGGCCGGCTCTGAAGGTTGATCTGGACCTGCCGCCGGCGCAGCGGTACGCGAGCTTTCCGCCGGAAGCACTGCGCAGCGGCCGGGAACTCCTCTCTGGAATCCTGGCTCAGATTCCGCCCGCGGCGCTTTCACTGGCCCACGCTGTGCGCCTGAAGACTCAAGGGCGATTCCAGGACGAGGCCGGCGCGCTGGCCAAAATCCACGGTGCGACATGGGAAGAGGTGGTGCTGGCCAACATCTCCTATGACCTGCTCCTGGCGGCAATGGCGTGCTCGACCGTGGCCTTGCCGACGCCCGACGGCCCGGTCGTGGCGCGGAACATGGATTGGTTTCCGGAAGACTTGCTGGCGCGGGCGAGCTACTTGCTGCGCTATGAGCGCGAAGGAGAAACCGCTTTCGTCCACGCCGGGTTCTCGGCTTCGATTGGTGTGGTGACGGGCCTGTCCGCGGCCGGTTTTGCGCTGGTGCTCAACGCCGTGGCGTCGCCTGAAGGCACCAATAGGACCGGCTATCCGGTCCTGCTCTTCCTGCGCAAAGTGCTCGAAGAGGCGGCGGGCTTCGATGCCGCGCTGGGGATGCTGCTGCGCGAGCCGCTGGCCATGTCCGGCCTCATCACGCTGGTCGGCGGCAGCAACCAGCAGCGCGTGGTCATTGAGCGCTCGCCGTCCCGCCACGCCTTGCGCTGGGGCCGGGAGCGCGAATTGCTGCTGGCGACCAACCACTTCCGCGTGCTGCACGCGCCGGACCAGCCTGGCTCTGCCGCCGAAGCCTGTCCCCGCTACGAGCAGTTGTGCAAATTGCTGTCGGACTGGGACGCAGACGATGTGCCGGACGACGAACTGCTCCTGACGGCCCTCAATGATCCCGGTGTGATCCAGTCCATTACCGCCCAGCACGTGCTGATTCGTCCGCGCCAGAAGCAGATGCGGCTGCTGGTGCCGCGGCGGTTCTTCAAACCACAGATGAACACGAATGAACACGGATAAGGTATTTGTGTCCCCCTCTCCTTGCGGGAGGGGGCAGGGGGAGGGCTTTCATCGTCCCCGCGTTTCCGGCTCGGCCTCCAATATCAGGACCTCGAACGGCTGCAACGCGATTGACAACTCCTTTCCCGCCTCCGCCGCCAGAGCCGGCTTCTGAGCGTCCTCAGCCCAGGGACTTCTCAAGCGGTACTGCTCAGGCGCTCCTGGAGGTAGCTCAAAAGCCTGCCGCACATCCAGCGCGAACGCATGTGGCTTGTCGTCCGGATTGCGCAGGGCCAGCACGCCCTTGCGCGGCGTCCAGGAAGCCCAGCCATAAGGCGCAGGCTCCGCCAACCCGGGATCGCCCCCAATCCAGTGCGTATCCACCAGCACACCGGCATTGGCCCGCGACCACTTGGCGGCCTCAGCCAGCACGGCCCAATCCTCAGGCTTCAGCCGGCCCGGCGTGACATACAGTTCCTGCAAGCTCGTCCCGCTGGCGAAGAAGGCGCGGATGTCCTGTTTCAGCCCGGCGGAGTTGAATTCGCGGTGCGCCGCATTTCCGTAGCGCGCATACATGACGCCCTGGGTCATAAGCGAATTCAGGGGGAACAACGGTCCGCGCCGCACGATGTTCCGATACACCTCCTGGTCGCGGTAGGTCAGCCAGCGCTCCTGTGCGGCGCCCTTGCCGGCGAAGGAACTGTCCTCGCCCTGCCGCCACACGGAATCCGCGTACAGCAACCAGAACGGCGAGGGCCACGAGCCTGTCGTCAGGTTGATGTAGAGATTGGGGTCCTCTTGCCGCAATTCCAGCATCAGGCGGCGCATGGCTTCCGTGTCGAGGACGTAGTCGCCTCCGGCCCCGCGGGCGGACATGCCGGAAGCGATGCCGTCAAACTTGAAGGTATTGACGCCGTACTTGCGGATCATGTTCACGCACTCGCTCTTGAAGCGCGCGTAGTACTTCGGCCCCGCCAGCGAGAAGCCGCTCGCGTTGGTCTCATAGCCTTGCGCCCGGCCATGCTTCAGCCGCTCCTCCTTGGGCTGGCCATAGCCGCCGAAGGGCGACAGCCACGTGCCGGCGTGGGTGCCGTATTCCTGGCACAGTTGCGCCAGCGCCGTGAAGCCGTTGGGGAAGCCCTTGTTGAACTGCCAGAGCGTCTGGGGGTCATCCCAGCCGTCGTCAATGACCATCGAGTCCATCACGACAGCGTGCGGTTTGATGAGGTTGTCGCCGAAGCTCCGCACGGCCGCCAGGCACATCTGCTCGTCCAGCGGCACGCCGTTCCAGCAGATGTCATACCAGGCGTTGTAGTGCAGGAATGGCCGGTATGGATGCGCGCGCTCATTTTCCAGGTAGTACAGGAACGCGCGGCGCGTTTGCCCCGCCGGCGCAACGCCGACGACCAGGCTCTGCGCCAGCGTGCCGCCCTTGGCCAGCACCGCATTGCGCGCCAGGCGGCAAGTGGCCGGGACAGGGGCGCGGCTGGAAAGGACGCCTACCTGGCCGTAGGAGTCAACGCGCCCCTGAGGCGGGGCTTTCAGTTCGGGGTCCGTGCCCAGCTCCGCCGTCAACTCATAGCGCGCCGCGGGGTCAAGCTGAGGGAGGTTCAGTACATAGTTATTGGCCACGTGCCTGTTGCCGGTATGGCCGTGATGCGCGTCCGCGGCAATCTCGCGGCCGTTCTCCAATAGAGCCGCCCGGTGTATGTCCAACCGGTGATTGCCGCGCTCGTAGCGGAAAACGAACTCGTTCGGCCCGGCCGCCAACAGGGCCGCAGGCAGCGGCCAGGTTTTCTTCCTGAACTCCACCGGCACAAGGTCCGCCGGCTCCCAGGCGCCTATCTTCTCGCTCGGCACCGCAGCGCTATTCACCGCCATAGGATCTTCGAAACCGAGGAAGAAGCCCTCAGCCACGACCGGGCTGCCGTCAACCTCGCCGCTTGTCCGCGCCCCGGCGAGGGGCTGGTCAAAGAGCGTTACCGCCTTGATCTGCATGTCGGACTGCACCGCCTCCACGGCGGCCTCTTCACGCAGGTAGTTCACGCCGTCGCGCAAAGCCGCGGACCAGGTAACGCGCAGCCGCCCATCATCCGAGACCAGCCGCGCCTCCAGCCGCTGGCCACCTTTGCGTTCGGCCAACCGCGACGCAGCCTGCGCCGGCTCCAGGCCCCTGCTGGACACTCCCTTTTCCAGTTTCATGGCCGAGGCGCAATAGCGTGTGCCATCGCTCAGTTCGATTTGGAACAGTTCGCCGGAACGCTTCAGCTCGCGCTCGCCTTGCATGGACTTGACGGCGACCGGCCGCAGGCCCCGCTCGCCCAACTGCCAGGTGGCGGAGAGGGCCTGATTGGAGAGCGTCAGGTCGCTGTCGTGGATGGCCGC
Organism: Planctomycetota bacterium; assembly: GCA_050010835.1. Lineage (GTDB taxonomy): Bacteria > Planctomycetota > SZUA-567 > H5-PLA8 > H5-PLA8 > JAPLOD01. The sequence goes on along the minus strand of JBEKKG010000199.1, from coordinate 1,103 downwards.
CTTGGCGGGGCCGGGGTCCGCTCCTGGGTACTGTAGTTCGGCGGAAGACAAAAGGGTCGCAGAGGCGAGCACAGTGCCTGCCAATATCAGGGGCAAAAAGGGGACATTCATATTTTCTCCTCGACATACAAAGAGTGACAGACCATCGCAACTGTCCCAGTTTTTCGCGCATCTCGGGAAGCTCATGCGGCGCCCCCGTCGCGTGCACGGTTTTCTGCGATTTGAAGAGTGAGTTCGAGTTCGCGGCGGAGTTCCTCCCGGTCCGGCAAATAAAGTTGGTATTTCTGGACGAAGAGTTGGCTGTTCATCTGGTAGGTGGCGTATTCGACCAGCAGTTCATCCTTGTGCCGGGTGAGTATGATGCCGATGGGCGGATTGTCGCCTGCCGCGTTTTCCTCCGCGGCAAAGTATCCGAGATAGAGGTTCATCTGGCCTATGTCGTAATGCTGCACGTCCTCCATTTTCAGGTCCATGAGAACGAAGCAGCGCAGGATGCGGTGGTAGAAGACCAGGTCCACCCGGTAGTGAGTGTTGTTGAGGGTGATGCGGTATTGCCTGCCGACGAAGGTGAAGCCTTTGCCGAGTTCGAGGAGGAAAGCCTGGAGGTGGTCGCACAACAGGGTCTCCAGGCCGGTCTCGGAGAGCACATGCGCTTCCGGAATTTTAAGGAATTCAAAAACAAAGGGATCGCGGAGCAGATCGCCGGGTTGAGCCACGATCTGGCCCTGGGAGGCAAGCTGGAGGATGGCCGCCTTGTCTTTGCCGGCGGCGAGACGCAGGAAGAGAGAGGATCTCTTCTGCCGCTGAAGCTCGGGCACGGACCACTTCTCGCGGATGGCCTGCTGTTCGTAGAAGCTGCGCTCGAGTTCGTCGTCCACTTTCAGGAGTTCGACGTAGTGGGACCAGCTCAATAGGTGCGAAGCCTTCGCACCTTTTGGATAAGCGAGATATAACTGGCGAATCCTGATCACATTGCTGCGGCTGAAGCCCTTGCCGTGGCGGAGGGTCAGGTCGCGACTGAGGCTGGTGAGCAGGGCCGCGCCGTAGTCGGCTCTGACTTTGCCGCCCTGCTCGAACTCGACGATGTCGTGGCCGATTTGCCA
>JBEKKG010000198.1:0-9954 GCA_050010835.1 Planctomycetota bacterium | reverse complement strand
ATCCATCAATCGAACCGAGAATACCGCCTGGCAAGAGGGGCACAGGCTGTGGGGGTAGAGGAGGAGGTGGCGGAGGAAACATTATGGGCGCCGGCCTGAAGAAGCTCTGCCAAGAGCTCTGCCAGGCCTTAGCCGTGTCCGACCCGTCGCTTGGCTGCGCGGACCCGATGACGTCAATCTTGGTGGTTGAGCCTATTTGCGGCGGCGCTGGCGGCGTGGGGTTATCCTGAGCGTAAGATAACATGCCGGCCAATGCCAGCACGGCCAAAGCCGCATACGCCAATCCACGGCCCTTGCTTCTCTGCTCGCGCGCCATCTGGATCCTCCTTTATTGAGCGCCCTGGCGTCGTACACCTGATGCCGGACACTCACGGACGGTTAGTGCCGCGTACCTTCGCCAAGTTTACCACCAGAACCCGGATTCCGCAACAAGAATCGAGCACAGTCCCTGGTCGCCGGGAGTGTTTAGTTGCAGTTAGGTGCCCTGAGAGGTGCCTTCTGTCCAAGAAGGGTCTGCGCCGGGCGGACAGCTAACTGAAACTAAACAGTCCCCTGGTCGCCCATCCACCAAACCTGGCCCGTTTCCGGCATCGCCGCCGTCCGTCGTCCCGTTACTGAGTGTCTGCAAGCGCCACTCTATATGACACACAACCGCCCAATTCCCATTTGTCCTGCGTCACCACTTTCGCTCCTTTTTATAGTCTGCCCAAGACTCGTTGTCCTTCACGTAATGCCCGTCTGCCTGCTTTTTCGCGTAGTCTATCTCCCACTTTGTCGCTCCGATGCGCTCCATCACCGCCAGTTGGTGCTTCATACACTGCTGCTCCGCTTCCTTTCCGGTCCAGACGGCGTCAGGCACTTTCCCGTCATGCGCTTTCTGGTAATCGTGATAGAGCTTCGAGTGAAACGAATCGTGCGCAATTGTCGCTGCGCACCACGTCAGGGAGTAAAAGGCCGTGGTGCCTGTCATTTCATAAGTGGGCGGCGTTTTGTACGCCCACATTCCGCTGCGTTCCCCCTCCTGTATCCGCCCTATGTAGTTTGTCACGATCGTGTAGGCGTCCGGGTCCTTCCCTTTCAAAAGGAGCAGGGCTTGGCGAACTTGGTCGCGGAATCGCTCCGAACCCACGATCTCTGGCTCCGCGGCACGCGCACAATCGCAAGCCAGTGAAAAAGCCAACACCAGCAGGGGGGCCAAAGTGCAAACGAAGCGCTGTGTTTTCATGACGCGGGACAATGTATGGGCTGGTCCACCTGACACGCCAAACCGGGTTTGGAGTGCCGCATCACACGCCCGCGAATACGGGCGCGATTCGCGCCCAACTTCCAAGAGATTCGTTTGCCTTGTCATGTGTATCACTCTACGGATAAGCGTTCGCTCGGCAAGGGCTTATCCTGCCAGACCGCGCCCACCGGCCGGGCTTGACACTGCCGCCCTGACCAGCGCTTCAAAGATGGCCCGCTGTTGCGGCTCATCCGTCTGCCGCTCCGGGTGCCACTGCACACCCAACACGAACCGGCCGGCCTCGGCCAGCTCGACAGCTTCAATCACCTCATCTGCTGTAGACCAGGCCGTGGCCTCCAGACCGCGTCCCAGGCGTTGCGGTTGCACGGCCTGGTGGTGGAAGGAATTGGACATGACCGTGGCGGCGCCGAGAATGCGCCGGATGCGGCTGCCGGCGGCCAGCCGCACCTCGTGGCGGAAGACGTTGTCTTCCTGGCTGGTTCCCTTGCGTTCGGGGCCAGAGTGGGGAAGAGTGAGGGACTGCGGGCCGCCCAGCCGCCATTCCGTTCTCAGATCCTGAACCAGCGCGCCGCCGCGGGCGAGGTTCAGCAATTGGCACCCGCCGCAAATGCCCAGCACAGGCAGGGGCGTCTTGTCCAGGAGCAGATGCGCCAAGGCCAGATCGAAACTGTGCCGCCGCGCATGCATCACCTCAGCGGCTGGCTGAGCGTGCCCGCCGTAATGGGCGGGATCGTAGTCCGGCCCGCCGATAAGGCAGAAGCCGTCCAGCTTGCCCAGCACCTCAGCCAACATCGAGCAGTCCGTGTACGGGGGCAGGATAATGGGCACGCCGCCCGCGCCTGCCACTGCGTCAACGTACTTAAAATGGCAGATCGCCTTGGCGCGGAAGGCATCCTCCATGTCCATCTGCGAAGTGTTAAGGCCGATGAGCGGACGAAGGTTTCGAGTTTTACGTTTCATGTCTCAACTCTGCAGCCGCAGCAAGCGGCCCTCCAGGTACCTTTGCCGCAGTTCATGGCGCTGCACTTTGCCGCTGGTGGTTTTCGGGATCTGCCCGCGTTTGACGAGGACGACATCGCTCAACGGCAGCCCCAAGGCCCGGCCGACGCGGCTGCGAATCTCACGCTCCAGGGCCGGCAGCGCCGCGCCATCCGTGCCGCTGACTTCCAGCACCAGCACGGCCTGTTCGCCCTCCTGGCCCCGCAGCACGCTGAACGCTCCGCACCGCTCAGTTCCGCCGCCGCCGCTGGCGCCCTCCGCGATCCATTCCAGTTCGTGGGGCATGAGGTTGTGGCCGTGGATGATGAGCAGGTCTTTCAGGCGGCCCGTGATGTACAATTCGCCCCGCTGCATGAAACCCAGGTCGCCGGTGCGCAGCCAAGGCCCCCCGCCGCCCGCCGGGACCAAAGTGTCCGCAGTGGCCGCGGCATCGCCGTAATAGCCCGCGCAGATGCCCGGTCCTTGGACCCAGACCTCCCCGCTCTGCTGCTCCGGCAGAAACTGGCCCGGCGCGGCGGGCGAGCTGATGCGAATCTCCGTATCGCAGACCGGCGCGCCCACGCACACGACTTCCTGGAGCGCCGCTCCGCCGGACAACGCAGGCGCTCCAGAGGATCGCCCTACCGAGGCGGCTGTGCGCACACCTCGGTGTTGCTGGTCTCCGCAGATCACCAGCGTCGCTTCAGCCATGCCATAGCACGGCACCAATGAGGTCGGGTCGAACCCCAACGCCGCGAACTTGCTGCAGAAGGCCTGGCATGTCCCTGGATGCACCATCTCAGCCCCGCTCATCGCCGACTTCCACGAGCGCAAGTCCAGGCCCGCGAGATCCGCGGCCTCGAGCCGCTCCACGCAAAGCTGGTAGGCGAAGTTCGGCGCGGCCGCGCGGGTTCCGCGTTGCGCGCTCAATGCCTGGAACCACAGCTTCGGCCGCGCCAGGAAAGCGTCCGGCCGCAGCAGCCACAGGTCCAGGCCGTTGACAAGCGCATAGAACACGCAGCCGACCAGGCCCATGTCGTGGTTCAGCGGCAGCCAGGAAACCACGCGTTCCTCGGGCGCACCGGGCGGCGCCTGGACGGTGCGCCCAATGGCCGCGGCGTTGTGGAGCACCGCCGAGTGGCTGATCATCACCGCCCGCTGCCGCCCTGTCGAGCCGCTCGTAAGCTGCATGAAGGCCACGTCCTCCGGCCGCGCGCGCTGCGGCTCCGCGGCGGGAGCGGCTGGCAGCGCGGCCAACTCGGCGGGCAGGAGGGTGAGCGCAGCGGCCTCTTGCAGGCCGCACTGTTCCAATTCCCGGCGCGTGGCGGCGTCGCAGACGAAGCGTTTGGGGGCCAGCAGTTCGCACTGCGCGGCGATGCGGCGCGCGTGCGTCTCCGCCACTCCCAGCGCGCCCGGCGGCGCGACCAGCACAGGCTGCGCGCCCCCCCACAGCGCGCCAAAGTAGACTTCGAGCAACTCCCACGAAGTCGGCAGGCCCAGCAGCACGCGGTCAGCCGGTCCGATGCCGGCCGCAGCTAGGCGCGCGGCGCTGTGGCGCGCCAGCTTCAGGATGGTGCTGTAATTGCGCCACTCCGCATTCTGGCCGCGCCGGTCGTAGATGCCGATGCCGCGCTCGGGCACGCAGCGCGCCGTGTTGAGCAGGGCTTCGGGCAGCGTGGCGGTGCGGTGATCCGGGATTTTGAATTCCATGCGTTCCTAAGACAGGTCATAACGCGGCGCAGGAGGCGTGTCAAACACTGGGGAACGCAGCCTGCTATGGGAAGTATGGGAAGAATGGGAATTATGAAACGGCTCCCTTACGGTTGCGGCTCGGACTGAACGGTGACCATAATTCCCATTCTTCCCATACTTCCCATAGTCTCTGCGGTGAACAAGCCTGGATTTCGGTTGCAGACAGGCGCCATTCGGTTCTAATCCAGGTCATGGTGGCAACAGAAGCCGAAACCGCTCATCCTGGCCCGCCTCGCGCACTGTGGGCATGCCTGCTCTTTGTCTTGTGGCTGGTGTGGGTGCTGGCGCTGGCCTACATGGGCCGCGCGGAATGGGGCCGCGCTAGAGCGCTGCCAGTTCAGGAAAGGGACTTTGCGCCCGCAGCCCAGGGCCACCCCGCCGCGAGGGAGTAGAGAACGCCAATGGCTGACACGGCCAACCCCAGCGTCAAGTCCCCATCCAGCCCAGCGGCCAGCGGGATGCCGGTGGCCCCGCCAACCGGCGCACAGCTCAGGCGCGCGTTGCTGGAGCGCTTGCGTTTCGAGCAAGCTCTGGGAGTTGAGTTCGTGCGGCGCGTCCCGAAGCCGGCGGCCCAAGCGGTTTCGGCGCCTGCCACCGGCGGGACGCCGGTGTTACAATCCGCGGCCCCACAACAAAGCGGCGCCCAGGCGCCGCACTCCATAGCCGGCGTGGATTTGTTCACGCCGGCCATAGCCGCACAACAGCACAGCGGCGATGCCGCAGCGCGCTGGCAAGACCTGGAGGCGCGGGCCAGGGCCTGCACGGCCTGCGTCCTGCACAAGGGCCGCACCAACGTGGTCTTCGGCTGCGGCATTCGGACGGCCCGCTTGCTGTTCGTCGGCGAAGGTCCAGGCGAGGAGGAAGACCGTCAAGGCTTGCCGTTCGTCGGCCGCGCCGGACAGTTGTTGAACAAGATCATCGCGGCCATGAAGCTGACGCGCGAGGAAGTCTACATTTGCAACATCGTGAAATGCCGGCCGCCGCAAAACCGCACGCCGCTGCCTGACGAAGCCGCGACGTGTGCGCCCTTCCTCTTCGAGCAGATCGAACTGGTGGCGCCGCAGGTGATCGTGGCCCTGGGCTCGCCCGCCGCCAAGCTGCTCCTGGGCACCGAGCAGGGCATCATGAGCCTGCGCGGCAAGTGGTTCAATTTCCGCGGCATCCCGCTGATGCCCACCTACCACCCCGCCTTCGTGCTGCGCCGTTACACCGAGGAGGTGCGCCGCGCGGTGTGGGAAGATATGAAGCAGGTGATGGCCAAGTTGGCTAGTGGGTAGGGCAAGCTGGAAAGCTCGTCCTACTACCCTGTCCGGACAGCCTGGAAAGGCTGTCCCACCACTTGTGAGTTCCTGGAAATGCGGTAGCATTCGAACACAGAGAGCCAAGTGTCTTCCTGGGCGCAAGATGAAGAAGCTCACCGCTTTCGTCAAGCCGTTCAAACTGGAGACCATCCTGGGGCGCTTGCCAGAGGGCGGGATTGCGGAGATTCTGATCGGGGAAGTCCGCGGTTACGGGAGGCAGAAGAGCCACCTGGAGCAGTACCAGAGCGGCGAATACGAACTGGCCTTCCTGCCCAAAGTGAAGCTGGAGATCTACTGTGAGGATGACGCGCTGGCGGTGCTCGAACAGGCCATCCTCGACGGCGCGCGCACCGGGCGCATCGGCGATGGCAAGATGGCTGTCACAACTGTCGAACTGGATGAAGCATTCTAATGGCTGAGATCTGTGTTTCTTCCCATCACGCCTCCATCGCACTGTTGCTGGAGGATGCCGAGTTCCGCGAGCTGGCCCACCGGCCTGGCTTCCTGATCGAACTGCGTCCGGATTCCTACGCGGACCTGAGCGTGTCGAACCTCGACCGCGCGATCAAGGTCTTCGGACCCGAGGTGGCGGTCGCCTACCGGCATCCGCTCGAAGGCGGACGCAATCCCCACGTCCAGGACAAGGAGCGCATCGGCTTTCTGCTCCATGCCGCCAGCCGCGGCGTCAAGTACGTGGACATCGAGTTGCGCTCGCTGCCGCGCAAGTTCGACAAGTGCGCCTCCAAGCTCATCGTCAGTTACCACAGCTTCGGGGGCGTGCCGGACCTGGGCCAGCTTCTGCGGACGTGGCGTACGATGCACGAGACGGGCGCGGATGTCGTCAAAATCGCCTGCTTGCCGCAGATGGTCGAGGACAGCGTGCCGCTCCTGCGCCTGCTCATGCAATCGCGCGCCGCCGGGTCCTCCGTCATCGTCCTGGGCATGGGCGAGGCCGGCTTTTGGACGCGCATCGCCGGGCCGCTTTTTGGCACGCCGCTGACTTACGCCCGTGGCGTGAACGCCCCAGGCACGGCCCCCGGGCAACCGACTTGGCGCGACCTCGAAGAACTCTATCGCTACCGGCAGATCCAGCCGGGCTGGCCCGTGTATGGGGTCATTGGCAACCCCATCGCCCACTCGCTTTCGCCGCTGCTGCATAACACCGCGCTGCGGGAGTTGGGCCTGGACGGCGTTTATATCCCCTTCAAAGTCGAGGGCGATCCGGTTACTTTCGTCAAGGATTTCGAACCGCTCGGACTCAAGGGCCTCTCCGTCACCATTCCGCACAAGGAGACCATCACCGCGCTGTGCGCGGATCTTGATCCCGTGGGCAAAGCCATAGGCGCGGTGAACACGCTCGTGCCGGGTCCGGACGGCGCCTGGCACGGGGTGAACACCGACGTGGCGGCCGCCATGGACAGTCTCGAATCCGTGGCCGGTTCCCTGAGCGGAAAGAAGGTGCTGGTGCTCGGCGCCGGCGGCGCCGGCAAAGCCGTGGCGTATGGCGCAAAAACGCGCGGCGCCAAGGTTTTTCTGTTCGACCAGGCAGGCGAACGCGCCGCTGCACTGGCCGCCGCTGTAGGCGGTGCGGCGGTTCCGGCTGGCGGTCTGGCGGCGGTCCAGGCCGGCGTGGTAATCAATGCCTCGCCGGTGGGGATGCATCCCCACGTGGAGAATTCGCCGCTGCAGAAAGAGGAGATTCCTGAAGGCGGCGTGGTCTTTGACATAGTCTACAATCCGCTGCGTACGCGGTTGCTGAAATTGGCCGAGGAACGCGGCTGCAAGACGCTGGCGGGCCTGCCGATGTTCGTCAGGCAAGGCCAGCGGCAGTTCGAACTGTGGACGGGCAAGCAAGCCCCCTACGAACTGCTTGAGCGCGTGCTCCTGGCGGCGCTGCAGGGGACACGGTGACACGGAGACGCGGGGACACGGTGACACGGAGACGCGGAGACACGGAGACGCGGAGACGCGGAGACGCGGGGAAACTGATTGCGCGAAGGGAATGGCATGTTCCTGCTTCCAGTGGATCATCTAAGCTGTTTCTCCGTACCGCCTGAGTCCGGCTTGCAGCCAAGCCGTGGCAGCGCCGGCAGCACAGCCAGCGCGCCAAAGAGCGCTCCTGTATAACCGAAGAACGCCGCCGTACACAGCGAAATCAGGGCCGAGTCCCAGCATAGCAACCGGCACAACAGCACGCCGTCCAGGATGGCCAAACCGGCATAGACGAGCGGGACGAGCCCCAACAGTGCGGCATGGAGCGAGCGCAAGGCAGCGGCCAGGGAAAGCATAGCGGCAAGGCCCACGAGCAGCAGAACCCACGCGCAATCTCGCACCAGGCTCCGTTGCATCTCCAGCCCAACCATGCGCGCGGAAGTAACACGGACCTCAACGCCCTGAGGCGTGTCGGCCTCCAGCGTGCGCGCCACGTCCTCGTACCACTGCGCGGGCATGTCCGGCCGCGCCGGGGACCACGATGAGGCCAGCCGCACCAGCCCGGCATCGAGTTTCACATAGGGCGCGAGCAGACCGGCGAGTGGCGTGGACATGACGGCGGCCAGCGTGAGCGGCGCAGGCTCGCGCGTCAGCAGGCCGTATTGCTTGAGCCGCTCCAGGAACGGCTCGAAGCGGCTGGCCTTTGCACCGAAGCGCTGCATGGCCGCAGCTTTGAAGGCTTTGCCCGCCGCCGTGAAATCGAAGCTCTTCAGCGCCGCGATGGTCTCCTGTTGCCGATGCGCGGAAGGCACAACATCGAGTATACTGCTCCCCGGCGACAACTCCCCGCGCTCAAGGAAGGGCTGCAAGCGCCGCTCGACCTCCTCGGCAGCCGCGTAAGCCCGGTCCTCGTCCGGCGCCACAACCATGACGCACACGCCGCCAACCCCTCTGCCGCGCAGCACGCCAGGAGCTCGGGCCTCCCCCTTGACGGTCCCCGGATTGCCGAACTCCGGGTAGAAGCGCTCTCCGGCCACGGTTTCAGGATCGGGAGCGGGACCATACGCGATGAACAGCACGCCGGCTGCGAGCACAAGTACGCCTGTAGCCTGGCAAGCCGCTCTCAGGCCGCGCTTCTCCAAGCGGCGGTGCAGAATGTGGTACACATTGTGATGGCCAATGACGCGGCCCGTGACGGCGCAAGCGAGAACGCAGGCTAAAGCGCCACCAAGGAGACCGATGCCGCTGCCCGCAGGGCGATTCGGAACCGGCACCGCGCTCATGCCGGCAAAGGTGGCGCGCAGTGTGGCCCTCCCCCTACCCCCTCCCGCAAGGGGAGGGGGAACAGTGAGCGACGGGTTCTGCTCACGGAAGGCGGCAATGGCGCGGTTTGCGGCGCGTTGTGCGGCGGCCAGCAGCGCGGTGTCGAAGGCTGAGTTTGTGGCCGGCAGGACGGCGCGGCCGAGGACCGCCAGGGTGCTGCCGTCGGGCGAGAGAAAGAAGCCCTCGGGATCACTGCCGGCCAACTCCCGGCGGCGGGCGGCGAGGCGCTTTTGCAGGGTCTCGCCGGCAAGCTCGGCGATCCCCAGCGGGTCTTCCTGGAGGCGGAGCGCCTCCGCCGAACCGGGAGGCAAAGCGCTGACCGCCGCGGCTACGCGGTCCAGCGCCGCCGCCAGGGCCTGCGGTTCGAACAGCTTCTTCAGAACTTCCACATCCTCAGGCTGGAGCACCACGTACGGGCGGTCTTTCAGGATCTTTCGCACCGCCTGCTCAATGTCCTGGCCGATGCGGCATTCCACCTGGCGCAGCCACGGCGCTCCGGCGGGAAGCTCCTGCTGCAAGGCTTCCGGGAGCGCCGCCCGGTCCTCGGAAAGCGACCCCACAAGGGCCAGTTCGTTCGCCAGAAGCCGCGCGAAAGTCTTGAGTTCCTTGACCTGCTGAGGCGAGGGGTTGTCGGGGATGGAAGCCACGGCTGCCAGAACGTCGCCGCCAAAGTCCTGGCGCAATTGGCGCAACAGGCGCAGGCGCTGCACTGCGGCGGGAGGCGGGCTCAGGCCCCCTTGGCTTACAACACGCCATGCAGCCCAAAGCGCCGCCAACGCCGAGGCGCAAACAGCCACAAGGATGAGGCGGTGGTGTCGCGTAGCTCTTAGCTCTTGGCTTTCAGTCCCACAGATTGCCGCTGTTCTTCAGCGCTTTTCTGAGGTCCCGGACCTTCTGGTCCTCGGGGCGCGGGACGTCGAACTTGGCCGGGTCAATGGGTTCGTTGAGGATGAACTCCTCAACCTGCAGCAGCAGAATATACGGACTGCTGTGAGGGCAGAGGGCAATCCTTCCGGGGTGGCAAGTGACCGGGGGATCGTCAGCCACCCGTCCTGAAGCGGCGAGCTGGCCTGGCCATTCCGGGGGGGTGTACTCCAGGTAACGGACGACGCCGACTTCGCGCCCGAAACGGTCGTAGACTTCCATGTCCTCGACAGTCGGCGAGCTGGGCGCCAGGGTCAGGCGGCGCGCAATGTGGCGGATGTAATCGGGTTTCTCCAGGACACTGACGATCCTGCGGCTGTCATTGCAGATGATTTTCCGTCCTACGGACTTGGGGGTCTCGGCGCAGGGGAAGAAAAGGTCCAGGGCGTTGCCGATGTGCGCCAGGAGCGTGAGCTGGGACTGGTTGTCGCGCAGGTCCGCGAACTTGCCGCTGAAGTAGCGGTCTTTGCGCGGCAGGTAGACTTCCACTTTATCGTC
>JBEKKG010000197.1:0-9960 GCA_050010835.1 Planctomycetota bacterium | reverse complement strand
GGGCTTGGCGCAGGGCTGGTCGCACATGTCGCGCGGCAGTTCCAGGTACACGGGCCGCTTGTGCCGCACGCAGGCGGCGATGGTGTCGTCAATCTGCGCCGGCGCCCTGGCGGGATCCTCCAGCGCGGCCGAGGCGACCGTGACCTGCTCGAAGATCAAGCGTTGGGTGTTGAAGTCCCGCACGCGGTGGTGCAGCAGCGGCGAGCGGATGCGTTCGCGCACTCCCGGGGCGCCGCTGATGACAATGAGCGGCGACTTCTCCGCATAGGCGCCGGCCACGGCATTGAGCGTGCTCAAGCCCCCGACGCAGTAGGTGACGCACGCCGCGCCCAGGCCGTTCACGCGCGCGTAGGCGTCCGCGGCGAAGCCCGCCCCGGCTTCGGAGCAGGTGCCCACAGTTACCAGCGAACTCTTGTCCAGCAGCCCAAAGAAGCCCAGCACGTAGTCTCCGGGGATGCCGAAGACGTGTTTCAGCCCGTGCTCTTCGAGCCGCTGTATGAGGTACCTCCCGACGGTCATTGTTTCCGCCATTGTCCCGGTCCTTTCGCCCACAGTGCTACACGCTTTCACGGGCGGGCGCAACTGTAGCGCGGGCGTCTCGCCCGCCCGTGGTGTAGCGCAGGCATCCTGCCTGCCCGGTTTGGTAGGCGGGGAAACGCAGGCTGGAAGCCTCCGCTACAGTTGAGAATCCGGCCCATCCCGCTACACTCTCCTAAGGCAGGACAGGTGCAGTACCGTTTGAGGTTTTCGGAGCGTCCTTAAGTAATCGTGAAATCGCAGGTTCAACGTCCCGCCGGTCTCCTGGCCCAGTGGAAGAACATCCGGCGCATGTACAAGTTCGTGCTGCCGGTGAAGTTCCATGTGGCGGTCACTCTTTCCATTTTCATTGCCTGTGTCGGCGCGGAAGTCTGGACCGTTAGCTTGCTCAAACCCGCCATCAATGTGGTGAAGGACCTGAGCGTTGAGAAGTCCGGCGCTGCGCCAGCGGGCTTCTGGGGCGTGCTGGAGTGGCTTGGCGCCGCGTCAGGCCCGGGCGCTGAGCTGCGGCGCGCGCTGTTGTGGCTGGCGCTGGCCAAGGTGGTTTTGAGCATTCTTTCGTATGGGCGCATTGTGAGCGCGACGTGGCAGGGCATGTCCATGGTGTTCTTCATGCGCGCGGCGGTTTACGACCGCTTGCAGCGCGTCGGCTTCTCACTCCACGACCGCTACTCCTCTGGGCAACTCATCAACCGGGCCTTGAGCGATTTGCAGTCGGTGCGGAGTTTTGTCACCGTGGGGATGCATTCGAGCATTGACATTGTTTTCGCGCTCAGCTTCTACTTCATGCTGGTGGCGCGGGCTTCGCCCAAGATGGCCTTTCTGGCGCTGCTGCCGCTGCCGCTGTGGGTCTGGGCCATTCGGCGTTTTGCCATACTCTTGCAGCCGATCTATGGCCAGCAGATGCGGGCTTCGGACGAAGTGGTGCGCCTCCTGACGGAGAACGTCGCCGGCGTCCACGTGGTGCGCGCCTTTGCGACCGAGAAACACGAGATCTCCAGGTTCCGCACCGCCTGCGAAACGTTTCTCCACCGTCTCCTGGACGCGGTGCGCGTGCGCGTGCAGATGAATCCGGTCGTCCGCATCATTGCCAACGGCTCGTACATCGGCCTCTTCACCCTCGGCGCCATTCAGGTCCAGGGGCACAGTCTCACCGTCGGCGATCTGGTGACCATCGGCATCGCGATGAACCAGATCCTGGGCCGCTTGCACCAGGTCAACTCCATCAGCGACGCCTACCAGCAAGCGGTGGTCTCCAGCGCGCGGCTGTTTGAGATCCTGGACCACCCGGACACCACGCCGGAGCAGCCTGACGCCCTGCCGTTGCGCCCGGGCGGAGGCGCGGTGAAGTTCGTGCGCGTCAGCTTCGGATACGAGCCGCAGCAAGCAGTGCTGGAGGAAGTCAGCTTCACGGCGCCTGCGGGGAAGGTCGTGGCGCTGGTCGGGCCGACAGGCGCCGGCAAGACGACTTTGCTCAATCTGCTCGCCCGTTTCTACGACCCGGACATGGGCCGCATCGAGATTGACGGCCAGGACGTGCGGGACGTGACGCTGCTGAGCGTGCGCGACGCGGTCGGCTGCGTCTTCCAGGAGACCTACCTCTTCAGCGACACTATCGCGCGCAACATCGCCTACGGAGACCTGTCCGTGACGGCGGAGAAGATCAAAGAGGCCGCCCGGGCCGCGCAGGCGGACGAGTTCATCGGGAAACTGCCGAAGAAATACGCCAACGTGGTCGGCGAGTATGGCGCGAGTTTGTCCGGCGGGCAGAAGCAACGCCTGGCGCTGGCGCGCGCCTTGCTTCACAACCCGCGCATCCTGGTGCTGGACGATGCCTTGTCGGCGGTGGACCCCGAGACCGAGGCGCAAATCCGCGGCGGCCTGGACCGCATCATGGCTGGGCGCACGGTCTTCATGATCTGCAGCCGCATTTCGACGGCCCGCAGCGCGGACATGATCCTCGTGCTGGAAAACGGGCGCATCACCCAGCAGGGGACGCACGAGCAACTGATGGCCCAGGCGGGCTACTACCGCGAGGTGGCTTCCTCGCAGTTCGCGCTGGGCGGGCCGGGCCAGGAAGCTTCGCACATGGACCGCATGACCCGCGCGGGCGTCAAGCCGAGCCAGAGGATGATCAGTGAAGACTAGCGCCTCCGGACAAACTGCTGCGCCGCGCCCAGCGGACGCGAAAGAAGCGCCCCAGGCCCAGACTGGCGAGGACCGGCCACAAGACAGCCAGGTCGCGGCCGGCTTGCTGGCGCGGCCGGACGCGCAGCACGATGACGAGGTGCGCTTCAGGCCGATCTCCAGAGCGCTCGTCTGGCGCCTGGCGCGGTGGCTGAAGCCCTACAAGTGGCTGTATACGCTCGGCGCCGCGGCCGGCATTGCCTCGCTGGTGCTGGACCTCTTTATCCCCTGGTTGCAGCAGGTCATCATTGACGAGGCGCTGCCTTCCGGCGACCCGGGGCAGGTGCTGCACTGGGCTGGAATCTGGGTGGCCGTGGTGCTCGGAGTGATCCTGACGGACGCCGTCCAGATCCATGCCACGAACCAATGCGGCGAACGGGTCATTATGGACCTGCGCCAGGCGGTCTTCGCGCAACTTCAGCGGCTGCCCATGTCTTTTTATGACAAGACCCGCTTGGGGCGTGTCATCACCCGCGGCACCAGCGACATGGATGCGTTGCGCGGGCCGGTGATCTCCGGCGTCAACACCATCGCGCTGAATGCGCTGCTGATGGTGGGCGCGGGCGCGATGATCCTGCGCACCGACTGGCGCCTGTTCCTGGCGGTCTGCTGGCTGGCGCCCCTGCTGGCCCTCTGCAACCTGCGCTACCGGCGCAGGATCGGCGAGGCCTGGCAGATTGCGCGCGCGGGCTACTCCAGAGTGGCCTCCAACTTGGCCGAGAACATCACAGGTGTGCGCGTGGTCTCGGCCTTCAACCGGCAGGACGAGAACCTGGAGTATTTCAACGAACTCCAGGAAGCGAACACGCTGAACAACGTCCGCGCCGCCCACGTCAACGGCATGTACCAGCCCTTCCTCGAATTCATCCGCTTCTGCGGGCAGGTAATCGTCCTGGCCTACGGAGGGATGCTGGCCATGGGCGGCTCGTTGCGGGCCGGGCAAGTCATCGCGGTCTTCTTTTACTGGGACAGGTTCATGAGTCCCACGATCAACATGGGCAATTTCTACAACACGCTGATGCAAGCCATGGCCTCCTGCGAACGGATCTTTGAACTGCTGGACCGCACTTCCGAAGTCGCCGACACGCCGCAGGCCCAACCTCTGCCAAAACTGAAGGGGCACATCGTCCTGGACCACGTCACCTTCGGGTACGACCCGGCGCGGCCCGTGCTGCACGAGGTCTGTATGGAAGTCCAGCCCGGGCAGACCTACGCGCTGGTCGGCGCGACAGGCTCGGGGAAATCGAGCACCATTTCCCTGCTGGCGCGGTTCTACCAGTTCCAGAAGGGCCGCATCCTGCTGGATGGCTGCGACATCCGCGAGGTGACCCTCGAGAGTCTGCACCAGCAGATGGGCCTGGTTCTGCAGAACAACTACCTTTTCAGCGGCACGGTCCTGGACAACATGCGCTATGCGCGGCCGGGGACGAGCGAGGACGAGGTGCGCAGAGCGGCGCAGGCGCTGGGCATCCATGACGTTTTCGATTCGCTGCCCAGGGGCTACAACACGCTGGTGGGCGAGCGCGGCGCGTCCGTATCCGTGGGGATGCGGCAGCTTATCTGCTTCACCCGGGTCCTGGTTGCGGACCCCGCCATCTTCCTGCTGGACGAAGCTACTTCCTCCGTGGACACGGTGACCGAGTTGAAAGTGCAATCGGCCCTGGAGAAACTGGTCAAGGGCCGCACCACCGTGATCGTGGCGCACAGGCTCTCCACCATCGTGAAGGCGGACCGCATCGTGGTGCTGGAGCAGGGCCGCATAGTCGAGCGCGGCAAACACGCCGAGCTGCTCGCCGCCCAGGGCCACTACGCGACGATGTATGAGAAGTTCGTCTCCCAGGAAGTGCCGGCGAAAGGCGAGGTGGAAGACATCTAGGCCACCGGACTTCTTCTGGATAGGCGGGGGAACAGGACTTATAAGACTAGCATGTTGAGCAGGCTTCCGCTCTTGGCTCTTCTCTTCGGCCTGTGCGCCCCCGCGTGCGCCGAGACCGTCTCCTGGACCCTCACCAACCACGCCGGCGATTACGCCAACGAGCTTGTGCGCCTGGGCGTGAAACCGAAGACGCCCTTCGATGCCGCGAAGCTCGGCGTCACTGAGGACGGCAAGCCCGTGGCTTATCAGGTCGAGGTGCTGGAAGGCTCGCGTGAGGCCGTGCAGCGCGGGGAGATCTGGGTTTGCACGACCATTGCTGCCGCGGCTTCCCACGAGTACAAGGTCACGACTGAGAGCCAACAGCCGGCGGTGGCCGCCAAACCTTTTGTCCAGGCCGCCACTGGGCCGCAGCTCTCTCTCAAGAACGAAGTGTTTGAGATCCAGCTTGCCAAGGCGGCGGCCACCGGAGAGCTGCCTGGGCCGGTCCTTGGCGTTCAGGGCGCGGGAGGCCCCAAGCGCGGGGGCAGCAGTTGGCACACGGCGCTGAAGCTGAAAAAACTGACCTCGCAGCTCCTCGACGCCGGGCCGTTGTTCGGGAAGGTGAGATTGCGGTATGAGTTCGAGCCGGGACCGGAACTGGCCGCGCCGTTCGCGGAGCTGGACATCTCTGTCGTTCCAGGGCAAGCGTTCGCCACACTTGAAGAAGCGCACCGGATGAACCCGGGCGATTACTGGGCCTTTGACGCCGGCAAGGACTGGCAGCCCGTGGCCGGCCTGGTGCGCGGGTGGTATGTGGGCGCGTTCAAGCCCGATGAGTCCCTGCGCGAAGTGGCGCTCGAGCCCAGCGAGCGCCTCGGCACGACGCTCATTTCTCTACAGCCGCGCTGGACGCAGAGCTATGACCACGGCTGGTTTTTTGCTGCCACGGACAGAACAAGCCTCGTCGGCGCGATGGTGGGCCGCGCGGGCAAATGGGATTGGCCTTACGACAACCTGATTGACGTGCGCGTGAAGGAAAGCCGCGACAGCGCCACGCTGGTCTGCCCCACTTGGAAGGGGCGCCGCTACTGGTACTTGCTGGCGGGACCCTATGAATTCGCAGATCAGGCGCTGAAGACCATGAAGCGCGTGGCCATGCAGCCGCTCGACAAGCTGGCCCATGAGTACATCCTGGACTGGCCCGGCCAGCCCCCCGGCGGCTTCCGCGGGCTGAACTACTACAGCGGCGAACTGGCCGATCCCACCGACGTCGTGCGGCGCGTCGGCAAGAACGCCGTGGACGCGGCCCTGGCAGGGTCCATCAAGGCGGATCGCGGGCTGTTGGCGGTGTACCAGGCGTACCTCGATCCGGACTTCTTCGGGTACTACTACAACCACTGGTCCCCGATAAACCCGAACTTCGCGACAGACATGCTGCGCATCCCCATTGCCCTGGCCACAGCGCTGAAGGCGCACCCGCAGTTCCCGCGCCTGGCCCGGATGGCCGAGGACGCCTTGCGCATGGATATGGATTACTCGGTCACGCTTCCCGGCGGCGCGGGGCAGGAGTGTCCCGGTTACACGGCCCACGCGCTGGAGAGTTGGCTCATGCTCGCCGGTCTCTGCCGCGGCCAGCTCGGCTTCGACCCGCGCGAGTGGCCGCGCTTCAAGGCCGCGGCGTCGTTTCTCCTGCACACTTCACCGCCCTTGGGAAACGGCCTGCGGGGAATCCTCCCGCTGGGCGACACTCATGCTCCAGGGCCGGATGTGGCGGCACTGGCCAAGAAGGCCGGTGTGACTGACAGACTCGACGACATGGTGACGGAGGAACTGCCCGGTTTCGGCGTCGTCTTCCGCAGCCATCCGGGCGGCCCGGACGAGAACTTTCTGGCTTTCAAGGCCGGTCCGAATCGCATCCACATGCACGGCGACCAGCTTTCGTTCCATTACTGCGGCAACGGCAAACGGCTCGCCATTGACCACATGTGTTCCTACGCCCCGCGCGCCGACCAGGAACACATGCACAACCGCGTGGCGTTCACCGCGGGCGACTGGGAGTATGCGAACATGGACGGCTACGAACGGCTGATCGCCTTCAAGACAACCCCAGCGGCGGACGTGGCGGTGGGGCAGGTGGAAAGCAGCCGCTTGCGCCGCCAGCCCAAGGCGCCGCAGGAGGTGGAATGGAATCCGAAGGGGCCGTACAAGGCGCTGGACAAGCCCCTGGTCTACAGGCGCACGGTGGTTTTCGTCAAGAACCCCGCGGCCCGAAAGGCCTGCGACTACTTTGTGATTCGGGACCAGCATTGGGGGCCGGAAGTGCAGGCCACGTACTGCCTGCACGTCGAAACAGAGACGTGCGAAAGAAGAGGACAAACCGCGGTCTTTGGCACGATGACGTTGTTCTGTGCGGAGCCGGCTGAGCCGCGGTACGAGCGCTTCGACTGGTCCTTCAGCAAAGGCAAGGGCACTTATGGCGAACATACCAGCGGCGTGCGGGCCAGTGTGCGCGGGTCTCAGACACGGTTCATCACGGTGCTGTACCCGTCGCCGGCGGCGCCGAAGATGGAGTCCATTCCAGACGGCGTGCGGGTGCGCTTTGAAGACGCAGAAGTTGACGAGGTCGCATTCTGGGCCCAGACCGCACCGGGACGCGGCGATGCGCCGTTGGTGACACTGACACGCGGAGGACGGGCGGCCGTCGTGCTGAAAGCCGGGGACATTGATCTGGACCGCTCCCAGGGCGAAGTGGGCCTTTTCATCCCGGAATGTGGTTACGACTTCGGTCCGGTGCCGGATTGGCTCATCAAGCAGCGGGATGGGAAGATTCAGCCGAAAAGAGAACCATGACGAAGAAGGTTCCCATGCCCCTGTTGCGCCGCCTGTCGCATCTGCTCGAATCCATTAAATTCGCCCACTCTGTATTCGCTCTGCCGTTTGCGCTGCTGGCCATGATCGCCGCCGCGCAAGGCTGGCCGCCCTGGCGCACCTTCTGGCTGATCCTGGTCTGCATGGTCAGCGCCCGCAGCGCGGCGATGGCCTTCAACCGCTGGACGGACCGGGAAAGCGATGCGGCCAATCCGCGCACCCAAGGGCGGCCCACCGTGACGGGCCTGGTTTCGCCCGGGTTCCTGTTGCTCTTTGTCACCGTGTGCTGCGCAGTCTTCTGCGGCGGCGCGTGGCTGCTCAACGGCTTCTGTTTTGCCTGTGCCCTGCCGGTTCTGGCGGTACTGCTCGGTTATTCCTATTCCAAGCGCTTCACCAGCCTCTGCCATTTCTGGCTGGGGTTGTCGCTGGGGTTGGCGCCGGCGGGAGCGCACGCGGCTGTGCGAGGCGACCCGTGGCCGCTGCCCGGCTTGGGACAGCGCTGGGGCGTGGCGCTGGAGTTGTTCCCCGTGCTCCTGGGCCTGGCCGTCCTGTTCTGGGTGGCGGGTTTTGACGTAATCTATGCTTGCCAGGACTACGCCGTGGACATGCGCGACCCGCAGGCGCACTCGCTGCCCAAGAAGCTCGGCATTCCCCGCGCCCTGCGGCTCTCTGCCGCGCTCCATTTTCTGGCTGCGCTCTTGCTGCTGGCCGCGGGGGTGTATGCGGCCCTCGGCCCCTGCTATTACGCCGCAGCCGGCATCGTCTGTGTGCTCCTGCTCTACGAACATTGGATTGTGAGCGCGGACGATTTGAGCCGTGTGAACACGGCGTTCTTTACGCTCAACGGCGCGGTGAGCTTGCTGCTGTTTGTGGCGGTCTTAGTGGAGCGCGTGATCCTGCATGCCTGAACTTCCCGAAGTCGAGACCGTGGTCCGCGCCCTGGCGCGCCAGCTTGTGGGACGGCGCATTACGGCCGTCCACGTTTGCCACAAGCCCTCAATCGCGGGGACGCCCCAGCAGCCTTCATGCGTCTGCGGACTGCGCGTGCAGAGGGTTTGGCGCCGGGCAAAGTTCATCCGTATCGAACTGGAATCCGGCATGGGGATGGCCATCCACCTGCGGATGACGGGCTGGTTGGGCATACTTGATTCGTTGGTGCTTAGCCCTCCCCCTGCCCCCTCCCGCAAGGGGAGGGGGAGCACGGTGCTACAGTCCCACGTGCGCCTGTGGTTTGAACTGGATGGAGGCCCGCAGCGGCTCGTCTTCCGCGACATCCGCACCTTCGGGCGGGTGTGGTGCGGTCCTGTTCGGACGCTGGACGCGCTCCCTGCGCTCTCGCAACTCGGACCCGAGCCGCTTAAGTTGCGCACGGAAGACTTCGTACAGCGCCTGCGCTCGCGCCGGGGACGTTTGAAATCTCTGCTGCTGAACCAGAAGTTCCTTGCCGGCGTCGGGAACATCTATGCCGACGAATCGCTCTTCGCGGCGCGTCTGCACCCCCTGGCGGACGCCGGCAGCGTCAGCGCGCCGCAGGCCGCGGCATTGCTGCGCGCGATCAAGAGAATTCTGGCCGCCGCGATCAAAGCCGGCGGCACCAGCATTTCCGATTTCCTGAATCCGGACGGCGAGCAGGGCTGGTTTCAGCGCCGCTTGCGGGTATACGGCCGCGCCGGCCGGCCGTGTGTCCGCTGCCGCGCCACAATCCAGCGCCTCCTCGTCGGCCAGCGCGGCACGTGGTTCTGTCCGCGTTGCCAGAAACGGTAGGACAGGCTTTCCAGCCTGTCCGGACAGCCTGGAAAGGCTGTCCTACCGAACGCGGCTAATCGAACAGGTTGAGGAGCCAGTCCCACAGCCGCTTGTGCGGCGGCGGCGTGGGTGCAGCAGACCCTGGCGCCGGCAGGGGTGGAGCGGCGGCAACTTCGGGCGCGGATGTCATGGCTTCGCTGCTCAGGATTCGCTGTGCCGGGCGCACGAGCGCCTCGGGTTCGGGCAGCGCCCGTAACAGCGCTTCGATTTCCATAATCAACTCGGCGGCCGACTGCGGGCGTTCCGCCGGCGCAATGGCCATCATGCGCATGACCAGTTTGGCGGAGCCTTCGCTGATTTCCGGCAGCAGACTGCGCGGGTCGGGGCGCGGCGCCTCGGTGTGCTTGACCATGACCTCCGTCAGGGTTTCGCCCATGAAGGGGATGGAGCCGGTCAGCATGTTGAAGACGGCGCAGCCGAGCGAGTATATGTCGGTGCGGGCGTCCAAATCCTTGGTGCCGCGCGCCTGTTCCGGCGAAATGAAGAAAGGTGTGCCGACGGTCGTGCCGTCGGCGGTGAGTTGGAGGTCGCCGCTCATGGATTTGGAGAGGCCCATCTCGGTGATCTTCACCTCGCCGCCGGCAGTGCAGAAAATGTTTTCAGGTTTGATGTCGCGGTGCAGCACGCCCCGCGCCGCGGCGAAGCCCAGGCCCTTGGCCACCTCACGCGCGATCTGCCAGGCCGTCTTCTCGGGAACGCAGCCTTCG
>JBEKKG010000196.1:0-10012 GCA_050010835.1 Planctomycetota bacterium | reverse complement strand
GTTTTTCGTGGGCATGGTGCTCGGGGAGTTCACGGTAGGGAGCTTGTGGGGGATCTACGGCGCGCTGTACGCCGTGCAGACTTACAACTGGTGGCCAGGCAGGTAGGAAGGCAGAAGGCAAGACGCAGAGGCGAACAAGGGGATGGGAGAGCCGGAGAATGGGAGAGTGGGAGAAAGTGAGAGCGAGAGATAGAGGATGCGAAGCGTCCACTTTTTCCACTCCCTCCATTGCGTCCATCATGTCCACTCCGTCCACTGCGTTGCGTAAGTTGTGAGAAACGTGGGGTAGGCAATGGAACCGGAGGCGCAGGCTGGAAGCCTGCACCACAATTCGCAAGCTGGAAGCCTGCACCACAGTTGGTTTCCGGCACCGGTGCGGCAGGCCCTCTGGGTCCTCGGCGCGGCGGCGGCAATTGCACTCTCCGTGGTGATGGCCGCTTGGGTTGGCCGGCCGCGCGAAGTGCAATTGATCATCCCCGAGGTTGAGCGCACGGGCGCCGCGGCCGGCCTGGACCTGGAGCGGATTCGCAATGACGTCCGCCGCTTGAGCGCCGCCCGTTCCCGCCTGACGGGGTATCCCGGCGCGGATGCTGCTTTCACCTGTATCTCAGAGGAATTGGACAAGCTGGGCTTGCGCGAGAAGGAAGTACAGGAATTTCAGGTGGCCGTGCCGGTGGTCCACACGACCTTCCTGGAGGCCGCCACGGCTGAAGGCGCGGTGCGCCTGGAACTCCATCCCTTATGGCCGAACCTGGCGCGGACTTGCCAGACGGGTGCGGCGGGCATCCGTGGGCCGCTGGTGGACTTGGGCCGCGGCAAAGACGCCGATCTGGCCGGCAAGCATATCCGCGGCGCGATCGCGGTGCTCGACTGGGACACGGATGCCGAGTGGCTCAGCGTGCCGGAGTTCGGCGGCAAGGCGGTGCTTTTCCGGGCCAACCCGAATGCCGGCACCAGCACGGCGCGCCGCAAATTCCTCACCGTGCCGGCCGACGTGCCGCGTTTCTACGTGGCCGGCGACGGCCTGCCGGTCCTGGAGAAGCTGCTGGCTATGCCGCGGGGTTCCTTGCCGGAGGTAACGCTGAAGTGCGAGATGGCCTGGCAGCAGGCCGCGGCGAAGAACATCCTCGTGCGCGCCTGCCAGGGGCAGGAGTCGCCGGATGTCCCTGAAGCCGACCGCGCGCCGCTGCTGGTCCATGCTTTTTACGACAGCATCAGCGTCGTGCCGGACCTGTCGCCGGGCGCAGAGCAGGCTTGCGGCGCGGCCACGCTGCTGGAACTTGCTCGTTTCCTGGCGGCGCTGAAAGAAGCACCGCAGCGCCCCATCTATTTGCTCTTCACGGGCGGCCACGGCCAGGCGCTGGCCGGGATGACGCATTTCGTGCGGCAGTTGCGGGATGGCCTGGCCGCCAAGTGGGCCGGGCCGGCCCAAGGATCGTTGCTGGCGCACCTGGGCCAGCCGGGCTTGTTCATTGGGTTGGATCTCTCCACACATTCCGGGCAAATGGGCTTGTTCTGCCAGGGGCACTTCCGCGGAGAATGGGACGAGAGGTTGCAGCCCAAGTTCAAGGTCCTGGGACTGATGCTGGCGAAGTTCGTCGCGTCGCTGACGCCGAATGCGGGCGCCGACGGGGGGCCTTTCGTGGATTGCATCAACACGAAGGGCCGCGGTTGGTGGTCGTACTTCCCCTACCGGGCGCCGTTTGAGAGCGAGTTGCCGGCCCTGGCTGGATTTCCCGCGGTAACGCTGGCGACCATCAATGACCGCCGCCGGCACGTGGACACTCCGGATGACAGGTTTGGCGAACTGGACTTCAGCCTGCTCGAAGAACAAATTTGCGCAGCGCCAGGCCGCCGCGCCGGTCTGGCCAGCCTGGTCCAGGCTTTCGCCTTCTGGAAAGGCCCGTTCGCCAGTACCGGCCTTGACAATGTGGCGGGCCGCTTGCAGGGGCGGGTGATCTGGCTCGACCAGCAGAAGGACTTCGTGCCGAGCCAGCCGCTGTCCGGCGCAACCGTGTTCCTGAAGACGCGCCGCCAGGACAAACACCTGCTGGGCACACGCGGGGGACCCGTGGCGCTCACGGATAGCAAAGGCAAGTTCACATTCGACGGCCTGATCCAAGGCCCGGCCAATGGGGAATTTGGCCCGCGCGGCAACTGCACGGTTGAGGCTTATGGCGTCGCCGACAGGGGGTTCATCGAGGCCAACGTGGAGGCCTGCCGCCAGTACCTCGCCGCTTCGCCGGCTCAGGACCTTGCGAGCGACGGCGCGTTGCTCTTCGCCGCGGACCTGGCCCGGCCCGACGAATACCCCTGGAAAGTGGATGTCACGGGGCAGGAGCAGAGCCGCAATGCGGTCTGTTTCTCCTGCAAGGCCGTTACCCTCTACGGCATGACTGACCCGCGCGGCTACCTGGCCATCACCGACTTGCAGATTCTTAACGCGGCCACGCAAAGCCCTCCCTTTCAGTTCGGGCGCAGCGCTTCCGACGAACCGGCCTGGAATTCCGACGAGCGCTGTTGCACGCTCTGGGCCGCCCCGTCCTTGCGCGTCAGAATCACTATGGGACTGGGCTTCCGCGAGAGGCGCCTGGTCCTGCTGAACAACAGCCTGGAGGACCCTATCGGAACCGGGTTCCCTCTCGACTCCCTCGACCAAATCCCCTCCATGGTCCTGCAAGGCGCGGGGGACATGCTGCGCCTCGACCAGTCGCGTTTCGAGAAGCTGCAACGGCACGGCGTCAACAACCCCCGCGTCCGCGAAATGCGCGCCCAGTCCGCCGCACACCTGGACGCCGCCACCAAGGCGCTGGCGGCCTGCGACTACGCCGGCTACAGGAGCGCCGGCGAGAAGTGTTGGGCGCTGGAGAGCAAGGCCTACAGCGAACTCCTGTCCATGACCAACAACCTGGTCCAGGGCGTGCTTTTCTATCTGGCCCTGCTCCTGCCGTTCGCCTATTGCCTGGAACGGCTGGTCTTCGCCTCCGGAACAATCCGCAAGCGCATCGTCTGGATGGTGGCGATTTTCGCGGCCAGCTTCACCGTGCTGGCTCTGATCCATCCCGCCTTCCGCTTCACCATGACCCCTTTTATCGTGCTGCTCGCCTTCATCATCCTGGCGCTGGCGCTGACGGTGAGCTTCCTGATCACGGGCCGCTTCGACGCCCTGTTGCGCGAGCAGAAACAACTGCTGACGGGCGTGCATGAGGAGGCCGCCAACGTGGGCGGCATCGCGGTGCGCGCCATTGATCTGGGCATCGCCAATATCCGGCGGCGGCCGCAGCGAGGTTTCCTGACCGCGCTGACGATTATCCTGGTCACCTTTACGCTGCTCTCCTTTACTTCGATCGTCCCCACCGTGAGTATCTCCAAGCTGGTGCACCGCGAAGGCCATGCGGCTTACAGGGGCCTGCTGGCCAGGGATCGGAACTGGACGGCCCTCCCAGAGCCGCTCTACTACTCGTTGAAGCGCTCAGCTCTTGTGGGGCGATCCGCTGGATCGCCCGGCGACCCGGCGGGTCGCCCCACAGCTTCCGTTGTGGCCGGCCGCGCCTGGTTCTTCTCTGACAATACCGGGCGGGTTTCCCAGATTGACCTGGCGCCAGCGGAGGCGCGCGCAAGCCTTCCCGGCTGCCCCGGGCATTTTGCGGCCGTATCGCTGCTGTGCCTGGAGCACACCGAACCGGCAATTACCGGCCTGGACAGTGCGCTCCTGGCCGGGCGCTGGTTCAAGAGCGAGGACGAAGTGGCCATCATCCTGCCCGGCCACGTGGCCCAGCAACTCGGCCTGGGCGCCCAGGACATTGGCAAGGGGGTCATGCTCTTCGGCCAGAAAGTTCCGCTGGCGGGGATTCTGGACGAAAAACGGCTGGACGAAGTCAAAGACCTGGACGGTGAGCCGCTCACCCCCGTGGACTTCGTGCGTCAGGAAGAAGTGATGGCGCAGAAGAGCGGCCAGGCGGACACGCTGGAGAAATACGAGCATCATCCGGCCGACCAGATCGCCATTCTCCCGCTCAACTTCGGGCTGCGTCTGGGCGCGGCGCTGCGCAGTGTGGCCATAAAAACGGCCGCGGGCTTGGAGCCTGCGGCAGAGGCGGAAGGCTACGTGCGCCGCTCCAATCTGACGATTCTGGCTTGTGACGGGCCGGAAGCGCGGGCGGCCCCCACGCTCTTCGCGGCGCTGGATACCAGTTCGCTGCACTTGACGGGCCAGATCGCCATCCCGCTGCTCTTGGGCTTCATCATGGTCTTGAGCACCATGCTGGGCTCGGTCTACGAGAGGCGCCGCGAGATTTTCGTTTACAACTCCGTCGGGCTTTCGCCGGGGAACGTGGCGGCGTTGTTCCTGGCCGAGTCCTCTGTTTACGCGGTGCTCGGCGCCTGCCTGGGCTACCTGCTCGGCCAGGTTCTCGCCAAGTGCCTGCTGCTCACGGGCGCGCTGTCCGGCCTGAGTCTGAACTACTCCGCGGGGACGACCGTTTTCGTGTCCGCCTTGAGCATGTTGATAGTCATGCTCTCGACGCTCTACCCGGCGCGGCAGGCTTTTCATGCCGCGATCCCTGAGTCGCGGCGTGAAGGCGGCGCCAGCGCCGAGCATTTCGCCACGGACGCCATTGCCTTTTACCTGCCTTTTGTGGCCACTCCTTCCAGTGTCCTGGACATCCAGGCTTACATGCACGAGTTCCTCGATGGCCTGCAGGGCATGGCCGTCGGCGAACTCGCCGTTGACAATCTGGCGGCCGGAGTTGAAACGGGAGAAGAGCAAAAGATGGTGCCGGTCCTCTCCTTCCGCGCCTGGCTGGCGCCTTTTGACCTGGGTATCAGCCACGACGTGGAACTGCGCATGGCCTACCGCGCCGAACGCGGCGTGTACCAGTGCCATCTCAAAGCGGTGCGCTTCAGCGGGGACCAGGAGAACTGGCGCCGCCTGACCCCGCGCTTCATCACTGCGTTGCGCAAGCAACTGTTGATGTGGCGGACCTTGCCCGCGGCCGCGCACCAGAGTTACGCGGAAAGAGGCCAGGCGCTGTTCTTGGTATCCCCTCTCCCTTGTGGGGAGAGGGCCGACGTGAGCGAAGCGAACGCGGGGTGAGGGGGCGACAGGGACCTCTCAGACTCCCCCTCACCCGCCGCGCCTGCGGCGCAGCACCCTCTCCCCACAGGGGAGAGGGCAAACGACGGAGAACAGGATGGATCAAGCTGCCAACCCCACCGCCGGCGACACGCTGGAAAGCGGCCCGTTCGTGGACGGCTTCTCCCGGCACACCGTCCTGGGCGCGCTCTTCGTGGCCGTGGTCATGATGCCGAGCACGATCTACCTGGGTCTGGTGGCCGGGCAGACGCTCGGCCCCGCGGCTGAGTGGGTTACTATCATCCTGTTCGCCGAACTGGCCAAGCGCAGTTTCGCGCGGCTCAAGCGCCAGGAAATCTACGTCCTGTTCTACGTGGCTTCCGCAATCGCGGCGGTCGTCCTGGCCCACGTGGCCCTGGCGGGCGGCCCGTTCGCCTGGGCGATCTGGAACCAGTATCTCTTGCAGTCGCCGCAAACCAGCGGCATCGCCACGGCGATTCCCGACTGGGTGGTGCCGCCGGCGGGTTCGCCGGGCATCCAGGACCGCAACCTGGCGCATCCGGACTGGTGGTTCAGCGCCTCGCACGGCTTCCTGGGTCCGCTGATGCTCATCTTCTGCGGATACGTGCTGGGGCGCCTGGCCTGGTTCGGCCTGGGATACATACTCTTCAGAGCGACGTCGGACGTGGAACGGTTGCCCTTCCCGCTGGCGCCCATCGCGGCGGAAGGCGCGACCGCGCTGGCCGAATCCACCGAGCGGGACGCGCAGGGCGAGCTGCGCGGCAAGGCTTCCTGGCGCTGGCGGGTCTTCAGCGTAGGCGCGTCGTTGGGGATTGCCTTCGGCGCGGTCTACGTCCTGCTGCCCATCGTGAGCGGCTTGTTCATGGCCAAGCCGATCATGCTGCTGCCCATCCCCTTTGCCGATTTCACGAGCAACTTTGAAAGCCTGTTGCCGGCCAGCTTGATTTCAGTCAGCTTCGACGCGGGCGCGTTGCTGGCCGGCATGATCCTGCCCTTCAATCTGGTGCTCGGCGTCTGCCTGGGGATCGTCTTGACCAGCGTCTTCGGCAACCCGATCCTGCAACACTTCGGCCTGTTCCCGCATTGGACTCCGGGCAACGGCCTGCTCGTGAACCAGATGCTCCTCAACTACGACCTGTGGCTCAGCGTTTCCCTCGGATTAGCGGGGGCTGTGGCGATCGTCGGCGTCGGCAGCATGATAAAAGTGTTCCGTGCAGGGCGATCCGCTGGATCGCCCGGCGATTCAGCGAATCGCCCCACTGGCGACCCGCCTTACCGCACAGCCAGCAAGGAGCGCGGCGACTTCCCGCTCTGGATTGCGGCGGGGCTATATTTGATCGGCACGGGCGGTTTGGTGGGCATCGCGCACGTGCTGGTGCCCGGCTTCCCGGTGTGGATCATCATCATCTTCGGGTTCCTCTGGTCCCCCTTTCACTCTTATATCTCCGCCCGCTTGGTTGGCTTGACGGGCGTGGGCCTGGGCATTCCATATTTGAAGGAGACCGTCTTCCTGGCGAGCGGCTACAAAGACGTGGACATTTGGTTCGCGCCCGTGCCGCTGCTGGACTGCGGCTACGCGGCCCAGACGTTCCGCGTCATGGAGCTGACGCGCACGCGGCTGGTTTCAATAATCAAGGCCGAGCTGCTCACGTTTCTCATCATCTTCATCAGCAGCTTCCTCTTCTGGTGGTTCTTCTGGCGGCTCAACCAGATTCCCTCGGATTCGTTCCCCTATGCGGCGCGGACTTGGCCGGTGGCGGCGCGGCAGGCCTATCTCATTTTCACGGCGAACAGCGGCGCAGACTCCTTGTTGCGCCAGGCCCTCAAACCGCTGGTGATCGGCGGCTCGTGCGGCATCGGTTTGCTGGTCTACGGTGCGCTCGCGCTGGCCGGCGCGCCCGCGGTGTTTTTCTACGGCCTGGTGGGCGGCGTGGCGGCCCCCGCGCACGTGGGGCTGTCGCTGCTTGCCGGCGCGCTGCTGGGGCGTTACTACTTCAGCCGCAAGTTCGGCCCGGAAACGTGGGCACGGTACGTGCCCGTGGCGGCCGCGGGCATAGCCTGCGGGCTGGGTCTGGCGGGCATGGCGGCGGTGGCGCTGTCGCTGATTGCGCATAGCACGAGGGAGCTGCCGTTCTAACATGGAAGACCAGGAACCTTCCCAACATGAGCCGCGGCCCGGCCGGACGACCTCGCGGATTTTCGCGGACAAAGCGGACATCTTCCACGAACAGCCCGTGCTCCCGTGGGGCACGACGTTGCGCATGAGCTGGGCGAACATTCGCAACCGCGCGGGGCGGTTTGTGTTGATCTTCATCGGCATCGGGGTGGTGGTGGCGTTCCTGAGCTGCGCGTTCACTTCCCACGCCGTCCTTGGCGGCTTGGCGCGCAGTGACGACGTGCACGTGCGCGCCGTGCTGGAGAAGACCGGAGTCTTCGCGGACGATGCGGCCGCCACGCGGCAGGAGTCCGACAGGCAGAAGTGGCTGCTGGTACTGTCCTGCGTCCTCTGTGTGGTCGTGATCGCCAACACGATGCTGATGAGTGTGACCGAGCGGTTCAGCGAGATCGGCACGCTCAAGTGCCTGGGCGCGCTCGACCGCTTCATCGTGCGCATGTTCCTGGTCGAGAGCATTTTCCTGGGGCTGGTCAGCAGCCTGGCGGGCGCGCTGGCGGGCTACCTGCTCACGCTCCTGCAGATCGGCTGCTCTTTGGGTTTCGCCGCGCTCTGGGCCGCGCCGCTGCTCAAGCCCTTGGCCGCCGTGGTAGCGCTGGGCGTGGCCGCCGGCACGGCCATAACGGTGGCGGCCGCCGCCTACCCGGCTTATGTGGCCGCGAAGATGCGGCCGGTGGACGCCATGCGGGCGGAGGTCTAACGGGGAACATTCACCACAGAGACACAGAGACACAGAGACACAGAGAAAAGATTTTGGATTTTGGATTGCCGAAACATGGCAAACTATCCAGTTCCTGTCCTTCTCTGTGTCTCTGTGGTGAATAGAACGAACGAGGTGCAGCGTGGCGTCGTCCAGAGAGATTGTGCATGTGCGCGGACTGAGGAAGACCTACTACCTCGGCGCCGAGGAAATCCACGCCCTGCGCGGGATTGATCTGACGCTGCATTCCGGCGAATACGTCAGCATCATGGGGCCGTCAGGCTCGGGGAAGAGCACGTTCTTCAACATGATCGGCGGGCTGGACCGCCCCACCGCCGGGGAAGTCTACGTGGACGAGGTGGACATCGTGCAGTTGGATGTCTTTGAGCTGGCCTGGCTGCGCCGCAAGAAGATCGGCTACATTTTCCAGACGTTCAACCTGATCCCCGTCATGAACGCCGTGGAGAACGTCTCCTTGCCCATGATTTTCGCCGGCTTGAGCATGGACGAAGCGCGCGACAAAGCCGCGCGCTTGCTGGAGCGCGTCGGCCTGGGCGCGCGGCTGCACCACCGCCCCACCGAAATGTCCGGCGGCCAGAAGCAGCGCGTTGCGGTCGCGCGCGCGCTGGCCAACGATCCCGCCATCATCCTCGCGGACGAACCGACCGGCAACCTGGACCTGAACACGGGACGTGAGATCATCGAGTTGCTCAAGAGGCTCAACGCCGAGGACGGCGTCACGGTCATCACCGCAACCCACGACATGAAGATGCTCGCGGTCAGCGGGCGCGTCGTCTGGATCGTGGACGGCGCCATCTCCAGGATCGAATCGCGGGACAAGCTTGAAATCCGGGTGGGGACGATTGACGGGAAAGAGATTTGATCTGGTCATAGCCGCGCCAGTTCCTATAATCCTCTCTGCAAAGGTCACATGTGACAGGAGCGAAGATGATCAAGCTCGGCGTTAATTCAGTTCTCTTCGGCGCTTTCGATTTTGCCACCGCCGCCAGGCACATTGCGCTGGCCGGCTACGACGGCGTCGAAATCTCGGCCATCAAAGGCATGTGCGAGCACCTCAACCTGGACCAGTGGCAATCCCAGGCCAAGGAACTCAAGCAGCTCGCCAAGGACAACAACCTCGAATTCCTCTCCATGGAGGAAGCCGGGCTGGATGAAGACCGGCTGCTGAAAGCCTTCGCCGCCGGCGCCGAAATCGGCATCCCCGTGGTCAACGTCGGCCCCGGCGGGAAGAGCAACGTCGAGGAGGATTTTGTCCGCCAGACGGACCTGATCGCCAGGCTGGCCGAAAAGGCCCAGCCCTTCGGCGTGAGCCTCTGCGTGAAAGCGCACGTCGGGGCGGCCATCTTCAGCACCCCGACCACGCTGCGCGCCCTGGAGAAAATCAGGGCGCCGGCGTTCGGGATTGACATGGACCCCAGCCACATTTACCGCGCCGGCGAAGACCCTGCGCAGGCGCTGCGGCCCGTCTTGGCCAGGACCCGGCACGTCCACATCCGCGACTGCCTGGGCCGCGGGCCGGGACCGGGCACGCCACAAAACCAGGCCTGCGGGCGCGGGGACATTGACCTCTTCGCCTACTGCAAGGTCATGGCCGAAGGCGGCTACTCCGGGCCGGTCTGCCTGGAAGTAATCGGCGCGGGCAAGCTTTCGTTGCCGGAAGTGAGCATCATCGCCGCCGAAAGCTACGGCTACCTCAACGCCTGCTTGCGCCAGCTTGGAGCAAGGCAGAGAAAGAACACCTAGCCACAGAGAACACAGAGGACACAGAGAAAGGACTTTGGGTTTTTGAAAAGCATGATTTCTGCTTTTCTCTGTGTTCTCTGTGTCCTCTGTGGCTAAAAGGAAATGACAGATGAACGAAGTCCGCACCGGCATCCTTGGTTTCGCGCACGGGCACGTGGGCATGTACTGCGCCCGTTGGAAGGAACACCCGGAACTGGGCGTGCGCGTCGTGGCAGGCTGGGACCACGACCCCGCTCGCGCCGCGGAGAATTGCGGGAAGATGGGCCTCGAAGCGGCGCCG